>DASQIV010000032.1:0-5708 GCA_035631415.1 Pseudoneobacillus sp.
GGTGAATAAAATGAGAATTTTAATGATAGAGGATAATGAAAGTGTTTGTGAAATGGTCGAGATGTTTTTTTCAAAGGAAGGTATTTCTGGGGAATTTGTGAACAATGGATTGGAAGGCTACAATCGCTATAAAAGTGCTGATTGGGATTTACTAATTATCGACTGGATGCTTCCTGGGATGGATGGAGTCAGCCTTTGTCGCAAAATCAGACAAGAAAATAGTTCCATCCCCATTATAATGTTAACAGCAAAAGATAGTGAGTCCGATCAAGTATTGGGCCTTGAAATGGGAGCAGATGATTATGTGACGAAGCCATTCAGCCCTCTTGCCTTAATGGCTAGAATAAAGGCAGTAGCCCGAAGATACAATAAGGCCAATCATGATAAAGAAGATAGTAATGCATTGGAATCAAAGCATATCAAGATTAATAAAGATACCCGAGAAGTTCTTTTAAACCATGAACCAATCACCAACCTCACACCAAAGGAATTTGATTTGTTATTTTATTTTGTTCAGCATCCACGTCAGGTATTTTCTAGAGAACAATTGCTTGAAAGAGTGTGGGGTTATCAGTTTTATGGTGATGAGCGAACAGTCGATGTTCATATTAAAAGACTTAGAAAAAAAATAGGTACAACCGAGCAGCCTTTTTTTCATACGGTATGGGGGGTAGGCTATAAGTTCGATGAATCTCTGGTAGAGACGAATGAAAATTAAATATATATACCAGCAGTTTTTGAGTCATATCAGTATTATTGTCGTTGCTTTTTTAATATTAAGCTTATTGTTTGCTCATTATGTTGAAAATTTAGTGTATCAAAACAAAGTGGAAGAATTGACTTCCTATGGTCAAAATATATTAAAAGACTTTCAGGATCCGAGAATGGACCAAGAGGAAGTTTTATTACAATACCATAATGTCTTAGTAGGTAGAAATATTCATTTAAATGTATTTGATGAAAACGGTATGATCCTGTTTCCTAGGGAGCAATTCGGACCACGTTTTAAAATAACGGAAGCAGAATGGGAAAAAATCACAAAAGGTAAAACGGTCGTTGTTAAACAAGACCTCAAGCGTTTTGAACAGGATGTATCACTAGTTGCCTTGCCTTATTTGGTTGATGATATTTTAGTTGGAGGGATACTGCTAACCTCTCCGATAAGTGGTTCACGAGAAATGATTTCGCAAATCAACCAGTATTTATTGTATACGGTTTTAATAGCACTAGCGGTATCCTTTTTATTAAGTTGGGTACTGTCAAAAATTCATGTAAATCGAATAAAAAGAATTCAAGAGGCCACTTCATTAGTATCAACGGGAGACTATACAGTTAAAATTGATTCTTCCAATTTTGATGAGATTGGAGAATTAGCCCAGGATTTTAACCATATGGTCGCCAAGCTAAATGATTCCAATGAAGAGATTGAAAGTCTTGAAAATCGCAGACGACAGTTTATGGCTGATGTATCCCATGAACTTCGAACCCCGTTAACAACCATTAGCGGTGTCATCGAAGGATTGCGAAACAATATGATTGCAGAAGAAGAAAAGGAAAAAGGGATTAACCTCGTAAGTAAGGAAACGAAGCGACTAATCCGACTTGTAAATGAAAATTTAGATTATGAAAAAATCAGATCAAATCAAGTTAAACTCATTAAAGAGAATATCGAATTATACGAAGTGCTAGAAATTATAAAAGACCAATTAGATTTATTAGCAGAAGAGAAAAATAATCAGTTGCTCATCGATGTAGCTGATCATGTAATGGTACATGCGGATTACGATCGCCTTGTACAAATTATCATTAACATTGCCACCAACAGTATACAGTTTACCGAAAACGGAACAGTATGGTTAAGAGGAAAAGCTGGAAATAAAGAAACGATTATTGAAATTGAAGATACCGGGATTGGAATCGACCCTGTTGAAATTGAAAAAATATGGCGTCGCTTTTATAAAGCAGATTTATCACGAACATCCACTCCATATGGCGAATTCGGTCTTGGGCTTTCTATCGTAAAACAACTCGTTCACCTGCATAATGGTCAAATTGAGGTAACAAGCGAAAAGAATAAAGGAACAAAATTTACTATAAGAATTCCACTATGAAAAGTCGCCTAGTAGCGGCTTTTTTTGTCATATAGTAGCACACCACATTTATCTTTTAAACAGTTTTTTCTCTATTTTTTCCAAGACTCTTACAGGTTTGTTCATAGTTTAGTCATAATTTCTGGCTATGATAAAGACATCTAATGAATCTACTTATTCCTTATTGATAGAGGAGGAAAACAAATGACTGAACTTAATGAATTACAACCAATTCAATACGAGGAGCCTGTAAAGGTAAAGAAAACAGGTTCACCACTTAAAGGATTTATATCTCTCGTTGCAGCAGGTGTCATAGGCTCGGCTTTGACATTAACGATTGCTCCACATACTGATTATTTTCAAAAAATGATTCCGACAGATGAAAGTAAGACGGTTCAGAATAATGTAACGGGTACATCTTCTTCGATCACTCCAACCCAAACATCAATGAAATCAACAAATACTTCGGTGGCAGACATGGTTGAGAATGCGTCAAAAGCTATTGTTGGAATTGTAAATATGCAAAAACAAGATAACTTTTTTTCAGGAAGCTCTGAAAATGTTCAAACCGGTTCAGGATCTGGGGTGATTTTCCGAAAAACGAATGGAGCGGCTTATATTGTCACAAACAATCATGTTATTGAAGGTGCTAATGAAGTAGAGATATCATTTTTTAATGGAGAGAAAACAAAAGCTGAGTTGGTAGGTGCAGACGCCCTTACAGACCTTGCTGTTTTAAAAATAGACCCTAAGTATGTCACAACGGTTCTGGACTTTGGAGATTCCTCTACCCTCCGTCCTGGTGATCAAGTATTAGCGATTGGAAATCCACTTGGTTTAGATTTATCGCGTACAGTCACTCAAGGAATCGTAAGTGCAGTGGATCGTAGTATTCCTGTATCAACTTCTGCTGGAGAATGGGAATTAAATGTTATCCAAACGGATGCTGCAATTAATCCAGGAAATAGTGGTGGAGCACTTATTAATACACAAGGCCAAGTGATTGGAATAAATAGCTTGAAAATTTCTAATAACGGGGTAGAAGGATTAGGGTTTGCGATTCCAAGTAATGATTTAGTGCCGATTATTAATCAAATGATTGAGAGTGGTAAGGTAGAACGTCCATATATAGGTGTGAGCTTGGTGAGTTTGGAGGAAGTTCCTCAAGAATATTTGCCGACACTTCCAGAAAAAGTGAAGCAAGGGGCAATGGTTACGTTTATCGATCCCGATTCTGCTGCAGCAAAAGCAGGATTATTAAAACAAGATGTAATTGTATCAATCAATGATAAAGAAATAAAGGCTTCAGAAGATATTCGGAAATATTTGTATGCCAATTTAAAGGTTGGCGATCAAGTTACATTGAAGCTTTATCGTCAAGGAAAAATAACGTCCGTTCAGTTGAAACTTACAAGTAATAAAAATACGAATTAATAAAGGCATAGCCTAAAAAGGGAAGCCTCTAGATGGCTTCCTTTCTCAATTTCAGCTAAAAATTTAGATTGTTACATTACATAGAGGAGGAAAGGGAATGGAATTGAATCAAATCGATAAAAAGCTAGGAAGTAAGAAGGTGCTTCTACCTTTATTAGGTATGGTTTTAGTAGCCGTTGTGATTATTTTTAGTATCGGTTTTTCTAAAAGTGAAGTAGTGGCAAAAGTTGGAAAAGAAAATATTACTAAAGATGAATTATATACAATGTTAGTGAAACAATATGGAACGGAAGCATTGGAATCATTAATTTCACAAAAAGTTGTTGATCTTGAAGCAGAAAAGAAAAAGCTTAAGGTTACCGAAAAAGAAAAAGAGGAGAAGCTCCAATCTTTGATAAAGTCGTATGGAGATGAAGAATCCTTCACTAAAGCACTAGAACAAAATGGAGTGAAAATGGATGATGTAAAAAACGATATCAAAGATTACTTACTTACAAGAAAACTATTAGAGCCTAGAATCAAGATAACAGAAAATGAAATGAAGTCCTATTTTGATGAAAATAAAGACACATATGCTCAAAAGGAGCAAATAAAGGCTAGGCATATTCTCGTGAAGGATGAGGCTACTGCAAAAAAGGTAGCAGAAAAGCTTAAAGCTGGTGGGGATTTTTCGGACTTGGCAAAAGAATATTCCACAGATACGTCTAATGCTGATAATGGTGGCGATCTAGGGTATTTCGAAAAAGGGAAAATGGTTGCAGAGTTTGAGAATGTAGCATTCGCTCTAGAAAAAAATGAAATTAGTGATCCTGTAAAAACAGAATTTGGCTTTCATATTATTCAAGTTTTAGACAAAAAGGCAGCGAAGGAAGCGGTTTACGAGGAACATAAGAGTGAAATAAAAGAGGCCTTAGTTGAGGAAAAAATGCAAACAGAATACACAACATGGTTAGAAGAGAAAAAGAAAGAGTATAAAATTGAGAACTTGTTAAATAAGTGAAATTGATTAATTTCTTCTATTTTTAAAAGAATAGAAATAGTTTTGTCATAATTTGGTCATATTTGGTGGAAAAGCTACAAGTGTAAGAATATAAGTTTCTAGGAGGACGACCATGTTAAAGAAAAAGACGTTAGCCTATGTTGTAACGGGAGCATTAACTTTAGGAGTAGTAGGATCGATTCCAGTATTTGCAGCAAATAAAGATGCTGCTCCTTTGGAAATGAAAATGGAATCATTTCAGAAGAATGGATTTAAACACGGTCACTTAGAGGATAGTGAGTTTCTAAAAAAACGAGCAGAAGAATTAGGGATTAAAACAGAAGGAAAAGATAATGCAACCCTAGCAAAAGAGGTAAGAGAAGCACATTTAAAAAAGTATGCTGAAATGTTAGGAATTTCTACAAAAGGTAAAGATGCAGATACCTTACAGGAAGAAATAATGTTAACTCATTTAACCAAAAAGGCGAAAGAATTAGGAATTAAAACAGATGGTAAGAATGCTGAAACCTTAAAGCAGGAGATTTTTGAAACTCAAATTAAAAAGGAAGCAAAAGAGTTAGGTATATCGACTGAAGGGAAAGATATTAGAAACGTAGCACAAGAAGTTGGAGAAGCTCGGTTAAAGAAAGAAGCAAAAGAGTTAGGGATTTCAACAGAAGGAAAGGAACTTCGTGATTTAGTACAAGAGGTGCGAAAAGCCCAAATTAAAAAGCAAGCAAAAGAACTAGGAATTGCTACAGAAGGAAAAGACCTTCGTGAAGTCGCTCAAGAAGTGAGAGAAAAACAAATTCTACAAGCAGCTAAAAAGTTAGGAATTGATACTAAAAACAAAAGTACACAAGAGCTTTTTCATGAAATAATGATTAACCATGCTGATAAGGTAAAAGAACTAAATTTACTTCCCTTTAAAGGGCATAAGCACTTCTTTATAGGCGGTCCAGATGATAGAGGTGGACACCATAAAGGGCCACATGGTAATAAAAGTGAACAAATAGAAGAGTTTTCTAGTACTTTTTAGGATAAAGAAAAAGGACAGTGGAAATACTGTCCTTTTTGTTATGGTAAATTATTTATCAACAATTTCTATCCAATTTTGAGACCATTTTTCCATTTCACGAATGATTGGTTCTAAGGCCATTCCTTTTTCGGTTAAAGAGTATTCGATTCTCACAGGTGTCTCCGGG
>DASQIV010000033.1:0-2243 GCA_035631415.1 Pseudoneobacillus sp.
AAATTAGAAAATTTTCAGAATCACCTGGAAAAAGTTGATTTCCACTTGCATTTAACTTAATAATGACTTCGGAACCAACAAGGCAGCCGCCTGGGCAATTTCCTCCACCAGTTTCTACCCCATCTACAAAAAATGGACCATCGTGATTTATATCTAAACAAATGGATCCTATGAATCGTGCAGTATTGGGGTCGGACTCTATAGAATTATTTTCTACTGTTAAAAGAACACAACCTGCATTTGGCCCAGTTGTGATACTGGTAACTGTAACTGTTGCATCTAATCCCAATGGACCATTACTTACTGTAGCTACTAGAACCATTAATTTTTACACTCCTTTACAATAATATTCAGAAAAAATATTCAAAATAATTCCACTTATTTTTTCTGTTCAAAACTATAGTATGTTTTACTCGAATTACTGCATGGATAGTTATACTAATAAAAATGCCTTTTTTACTAGTAGATTTAGGATTTTTTATTGTACCTTGAAAGATCCGCTTTTTCCCTGAATAGCGAATAAAAAAACCCCTCTTAAATAGAAGGGATAATAATTTCATTTTGATAGGGAAAAATCTTTATTGAATCTAGAAAAATTGTTATTGATTACAAACATACGGCTGGCAAGCATTGAATACCACAAAAGCACGAAATGTCTAATTTAACACACACACCAGTTGGAATCAAATCATCAACCTCTTTACAATGCAATTGGCAGCAAGGAGAACAGATACATCTTTCGCTACATGAGTTGTTGCTAGAAACACATTTCTCATAAGAATCAAATTTTAAAAGTTCTAGTTTAGCACAATCACCCTTTAAATCTTTAATTCGAAAAATAAATGTGGTAAAACAATAAAATTTTTCTGAATTGGTACAATGGTCAAAAAAGGTTGTGACTCCTTCAACCTTGAAGGGTTCACAATCACAATAAAGAATAAATGGAACTGTGTTTTTTTTAGAAATACAAGAAGGGTTCAAAAGTTTTATTATTGATTGTTCACATGAGGTTTCACAATGAGTATGTTCATTATTGTGTTTTCTTTGTGCATGTAAAATTTTTTCTAATGTATTTTTAATACAATTTTCATCTTCATCACACTGTATCATACTGCCCACTCCTTAGATTCATTTCTCATTTTAATATTATATGGTAGTACATCTCATTTGGAGTAGGATTACTGCACAATTAAACTCTTAATAATCAAAAAAATAATTTCAAATATTCAACCATTTTTGTAAAATGAATGCTTGTCCAATCCAAGCATGTCTTAATATTGCATTTTATAGAGATTAAGGATTTTAGAAAAAGTAATAAGAGAAAATTACAATAAATAGTGAAAATGTTGGAAAAATTATACAAAAAAAGGTAAAGGCCGGTTGGTTAAGGAAAAATAAATCAACCAGCCGGCTTTACATTATTTTTTATTAATCATTTTCGAAATCGTATTAAAATCTAATTGTTTGCCATCCTTCACAATTGATTGTACAATTTTATCTTCCATGTCCCTTGAAACGGGCTTGTTTGCAATTTGAGAAACACGGCGAATGACGCCTCTAACTGTTTTTTCATCTTTAAAGTTGGCATTTTGTAAAGAATTAGCTAAGTCTAAAATGTCTTTCATATTAACGCCAGTTTTCTTTTCTACATTTTTGAAAAAACCATTATCCATAATTTATACCACGCTCCTTCATTCAACTACTCTATAGTATGAAGGAGAATGGATTCTGTGAATAAAAATGAATTTCTTATTACAAAAGGAATTACCCTTTAGGCTTAAATAAAAGAGCCCCTATAAATCCAAAAATAATAGCAGCTGATATCCCGGAACTTGTGACTTCAAACATACCAGTTAATACACCCACAATACCATGTTTTTCAGCCTCTTGCATGGCACCATGTACAAGAGAATTACCAAAGCTAGTTATCGGAATCGTTGCTCCAGCCCCTGCAAAATCAATAAGCGGTTCATAAAGACCAAAACCATCTAAAATAGCACCAATTACAACTAATGTACTCAACGTATGTCCTGGAGTAAGTTTGAAAACATCAAACATTATTTGACCAATTACACAAATGATGCCTCCTACCACAAAAGCCCAAAAAAACATTGCAAGCATTATACCTCCACCTCCTAACTATTCATTTCTATTGCTACGGCATGTGCTATGCAAGGTATGCTTTCATTTTGCTGGAACGTTAGCGGAGATAATAGTGCACCCGTCGCAACGACCAATATCTT
>DASQIV010000034.1:0-6918 GCA_035631415.1 Pseudoneobacillus sp.
GTTGTTCTTCTTGTTGTTCTTCTTGTAGTTCGTCTAGTTGTTCTTCTTGTGGTACGTCTAGTTGTTCTTCTTGTTGTACGGCGGGTTGTACGTCCGGCCACACGGGTTGTTCTACTAGTTGAACGACGAGTTGTACGACCACCTACACGGCCAGAACTACTAGTTGTGCGTCTAGTCGTTTGGCCACCACCACGATTTGTCCTTCTGTTTGCTTGGCGTGCTGTACGACCCTGTTCTCTTGGATCATTATGCATAAAATTTTCTAGTCCAGCATCAGCAGCTTCTTGGGCAGCACGTCTAATATCATCTCTTCTAAAGTTAAACATTAAAAAGCCTCCTTTTTATTAAATAGAAAGGCGAATAAATCAATAGGTCATTTATCCGCTATCTCTTTATATTAAAATACGTATAATAGACCATATTTGCTTTAGACAAACGTCCCTATTTCCAAAAAATAGACGTCCATCATAAGTGACAATCTAATACACCTTTTCATACTATTTAATAGCGTATAAAGGAGGTTTTCGACGATGGACCAGAACCAGCTACCTACGTATCACATATTTATCCATCCCAATGACTTTAAGGAACTTCGTAGCGACTTATGGAGTGATGACCCCGTTCCAGGATACTTAAAAACAGACAATAAAAAATGGGATATAGATATTGTTTATAGGGGATCCCATACTAGAAAATTCAATAAAAGATCTTATTATATTAGTTTCTTTAATCCAAAAACTTTTAAAGGGGTTAAAGAAATTCATTTGAATGCAGAATTTAAGGATTTATCCCTTATGAGGAATAAATTATCTTTAGATTTTTTCTCGAGAATTGGCGTTTTAGCACCAAATTCAAAGCATGTCTTTTTGAATATTAACGGTAAATCAGAGGGTGTCTATCTGCAATTAGAATCTGTAAATGAAGATTTTTTCAAAAAAAGGAATTACCCTCTAGGAGCAATATTTTATGCAATTGATGGTGATGCAAATTTTTCTTTATTAAGTGACTTAGACCAAGATGTAAAGGAATCCTTAGATTTAGGCTATGAAATGAAATATGGAACAGATGAAGATCAATGTCATCTCCAAGAATTAATTTATAAGATTAACACATTACCTAAAACTGAATTCGAAGAAAACATACAACAGTATTTAGACGTTCCAAAATATTTACGTTGGTTAGCCGGGGTAATATGTACTCAAAACTATGATGGATTTGTTCACAATTACTCCCTAATCCGTAATCGGGATACAGGAAAGTTTGAAATTTCACCTTGGGATTATGATGGTACATGGGGAAGAGATGTTAATGGAAAAGTAATGGAATATGATTATGTAAGAATAGAAGGATTTAATACATTAACGGCTCGTATACTTGATATTGATTCATTTCGAAAAGAATATCAAAATATTCTAAATCAAATTTTATTGAATGAATTTACAATTGAGAATATGAAACCTAAGATTTTTGAGTTGTATGAGACCTTAAGACCCTTCATTGTAAAAGACCCCTATAAAAAGCATCTGCTAACAGAATTTGATGACGAACCAGAGTTTATTCTTAATTTTATAAAGGACAGAAATCAGTATCTCAAAGATAAACTAACTAAGCTAGATTAATTCTTTCATAGGCAATAGTTGATATTTTAATAAATAGGCCCTTTTATAGGGTCAATACCCCTCCATGACACGTATATATAGAGTAGAAATTACCTATTATGGTTAATGCCAAGGAGGAGTATTGAATGTCAAGAAAGTCAAATGATGACCATATTAAAATGACCCCTACTTCAGAACCCTATCATTCTTTCTTAAAGTCTTTGAGTGGTAAGGAGGTAACAATTTATCGGGGAGGTCCCGAATCAAAATCTGGTGTTTTATTAGATGTTCAAGGTGACTATGTAACTGTTTATGCACAAAATAACAACAACAACAATAATAACAATAATAACAATAATCAAAATAACAACCAAAATAACGCTCAAAACAACAATCAGAATAATCAAAATCAAAATGTTGTAGTTTACTATAACATTAGACATATCGCGAGTATTAGTGAAAATTCCGTCAATAACTCCACTCTAAACCTTCAACAAGATTTAACAACTGAAAATCCAGAATTCATACAGGCAGAAACATTTACAGGTGTCGTTGAACAGCTGAAAAATAAATATATTCAAATCAACCAAGGTGGTCCTGAAACTAAGACGGGGCTAGTTTTAGATGTTGTGGATGATTATATAGTCCTGTTTGCTGAAGATGATGGCGTTGTATACTTTAATGTGAACCACATCAAGAGTGTATACGAATACAACCAAAACAATCAAAATAACCAAAACAATCAAACTGGAAATACTGCCATGCAAATGAATCAAATAATTCCTGAATTTGAAAAAACTGATACGTTCCATGATTTATTTGGTCGTATGGCTCACAAGTGGATCGCGATTAACCGTGGTGGCCCTGAAGCAATGGAAGGTATTTTAGTAGAAAACGCTGGTGGTCATTACACTCTAATCAACAATCAAGAAGTTATGCGAATTAACCCTTATCACATCAAGAGTATTAGCTCTGGTCCAAAAGGAGCCTTAAAACAAAATAATCAAAATAATCAAGATAATCAACAAAATAATCAACAACAACAACAACAGAATACAGAAGCAACTGCTCAATCTAATGAAAACAACAATAAATCAGATGATAAAAAACGAAGCGAATCCAGAGAAAGAAGTTCTAACAGAACCTCTAAGGAGAAAGTAGTAAAAACAATTGATTATGTTTGGAGAAAGAGATAATACTATTATTCTGTCAAATCATCTAATATCATGGTGCATTAGAAGAACTCCTAGTGCACCTATTTTTTCTTTATAAAAGATGGTAAAGGAGGGAATAAGTTGAAAGGCATCTCTAATTATATTGGAAAACAAGTTAATGTTGAGATTACAGGAAAAACGACGTTTATCGGTATACTCGTTGATGTAGGTTTAGATATTATAGTATTATTCGATGGGAAGCAATATTTATATATCCCCCTTCTCCACCTGCATAATATTAAATTAAGTAGTGATGAGCCAATTGAAATTACTCATCAAGAAAAACAACCATTTACAGATGACACCGATACGATTTCTTATCGAAAAATCTTAAACAACGCTAAGGGTCTATTTGTCGAAATCTACGTGACCGGAAATAAGTCCATTCATGGGTATATTACGAACATATTAACTGATTACTTTGTTTTTTACTCCCCTGTTTATAAGACACTGTTTATTTCACTACACCATTTAAAATGGATGATTCCATACTCATCTAGTTTAACCCCCTATACTCTAAGTAACGAAGTGTTACCAGTTCAACCGCTTGGCATTCCATTGTCTAGAACTTTTGAAGATCAATTAAAAAAATACGAAGGTAAGTTAGTTGTTTTTGATACAGGGGATCAACCTGAAAAAATAGGACTTGTTAAAAACATTCATAACAACATCGTAGAGCTTGTAACAGCCAATGGAGAAACAATGTACTGGAAATTGATCCATCTAAAATCTGCTCATTTACCTTAGAAATTTGAAAAACATAAGTGCCTACTAGTGCTTGATAATTTACAATATCCAAAACCTATTTTTTGTAAAAAGGACCTTTAGAATAGGTCCTTTTTCTTCAATTTACAAAAGCTATTAACAACCAATAATACAGACAAAGAAGAGTAAAAATAATCGTAGGTGGAATCACAATCATCGTGATTTTAACATATTTTTTCCATGAGATTTTCACTTTATTTTTCCTTAATATGTGCATCCAAATTAGTGTCGCTAATGTTCCAATTGGAAGTAGTAAAGATCCAATATCACTACCAATGATATTTGCAAGATATACCGTTTTTAACACAATCGGGTCAAGACCCATTTGGGTTAGTGATAAGGTACCTATCATTAGAGCTGGATGGTTATTAAACAAATTGGACAATATCGAAATTAATATACCCATTGTTAAACTTGCATGAAGTAAGCTTCCTTCAACAAGTGGTGTTGTATATTTAATTAAAACTTCTGTTAATCCGATATTGTGTAAACCATAAATAATCACATACATTCCAAAGGCAAAAATGAGAATATGCCATGGTGTTTTTATTAGGATATCTTTAGGACTCACCTTAAGATAGTACCATCTCCAAATCAATAATATTAATGAACCTAGTACTGCAACTAATGAAATGGAAATACCTATATAGGAGGCTACAAACAAGCTGATCCTTATGATAAACACAAATAATATCATATAGACCATTAATTTTTTCTTGTAGATAACTTTATCATTCGAATTTTCTTTTAGTGGATGTGACCTTTTTTGATGTTGTATCGCTATAGGAAAGGTTGAATGTGGAATTATTTTCGGGATATCTTTACGGAATATTAAATATAAACAAAAAGAAAGGAATAGTAATCCTAATGTGCTTGGAATAAACATCATAGCAGTCTGGAGATAAAGGTCCATTCCCACAATTTTAAGTGCAATTAAATTTACAATATTACTTACTCCAATGGGGGCACTGGATGCAGTAGCAATTAATGCACCACTTAGAAGGTAAGGTATTTTTTGATGATTTTTTAACCCAAGGTGTTTTAAAAGTAAAATAAGGATGGGTGTTGTAATTAAAATACTACCATCATTATTAAAAAATAACGTCATTAAAAAACATAACAATAAGGTAAGCCAAAATAATCTTTTTCCTGATCCTTTTGATTTTTTCAACAACACTTCTGCTGTCCAATAGAAAAATCCAAAGCTTTCTAAAACAATGGCCATTACAATGGTGGCCAGTATCGTAATAGCAGCCCCGTTCACTTTGTTTGTGATATCTAATAAATCTCCCATAGAGACACTTCCACTAAGTATAACGAGAACCGCACCAAGTGAAGCTGGTATAGCTTCATTCATTTCTTTCGGACGGAAAAAAATCAGGATCATCGTCATAAAAAATGCGAATATCGTCATTATTTCCGTGAAATTGAGAAACATAAAATTAATTTTTCACTCCCTTCCGATGGAATGAGTTTTTCCTCAACCATTGTCTTTATCTATCAGTTGTACTGTATTTATACGTGTCCTATCATGAAGTTGTACTAAGCATTTATCTCATTTTTCGATAAATCCGCTAGTAACTAGTAGAAATGGTTATTATTTATTAATCATTTATCCAACTAGATACTTGTCCTACTAGATTTACGTCCTATTGAGTTATATACCCCTAATAGATAATCACCCATCTTGCTTAAAAAAACACTATTATTTTTATCCTATTAGTAGATTTGCCTATATGTAAACATAATAAAAACAGCCAAGCCATCTTGGGCTGAGCTGTATGCTTTTTATCAGATAATTTTTTTATTTACGCTAGCTGCTTGTGGTCCATGAGCTCCTTCAACAAAGGATTGACATGATAGCTAACTAAAAAGAGATTTAATTGCATCCATTAATGAAACAAAAAAGTCTTTTAATTTTGTTAAGAAATTTTGTCCTTCTTCTGATTGCAAAAACTTTGTCATCTTTTCTCTTGCTTGATTTAATTGCTCCCCAACTTGGTTCCAATCAATATTCAATTCCTTCATTTTATTGAACAAGTCAATTAAACTTTGTATTTGCTGCTCAGAAAGTGCAATCCCTAGTTCTTTAGCAGCTTGTTCAATGATACTTCTTAACTCCGTTTCAGTCTGTGGATTATTTTTCGCTATTTCTTCTTTTATTTTTGCCATTAATGCTGCTGCGTCTTCAGCTCCAATCTTATCTCCTAGCTTAGCCGTTTCAACCATTTCTTGATTGGCAATCTTTTTTACATCTTCAGGAATCACTTCATCAGACGATACTTCATAAGCCTTCATGAGTCCTGTTAACGCAGCAGTTCCAGAAACCTCAAAAGGTGCTACAACTTTAATCTTTGCATCTTTTACACCCGCCGTAATTAAGGCATTTAAATACATATCTTCAGTGACCCAGTTTATGTTTTTAGTTTCAACTTCT
This sequence comes from Pseudoneobacillus sp., assembly GCA_035631415.1. GTDB lineage: Bacteria > Bacillota > Bacilli > Bacillales > Cytobacillaceae > Pseudoneobacillus. The sequence goes on from DASQIV010000034.1 coordinate 6,015, forward strand.
AATCCTGTTCCCTTTGCTGTATAGGTAATTGATGAAGAAGAAATCGCTCTGGTTCCTAATTGAGCTTTCGGAATGAGATCTCCTAAATATTTTCTTTCCTCAGCATTTGATACTGAAATTGTTTCAGTATCCTCATTCCCATCTAATTGTTCAAGAATTTGTAATTTTTGCTCCTCATTAAGATCCTCACCAAGAGTAATAATGACATCCCCAACAGCTGCATCAGCCAACGCAGATATCGGGATATACCATAAAAGAATTAAAAGGAATATTGCAATCTTGGTTTTCAATGTTCTTACCTCCAATAACAGATTTATCAAGTTTTACCCTGTTATTGTTATCTTAACCATATTTATAGATTAAAATTTCACGTAATAAGCCAGTCAAGTCCAATAATAATTAGATGATTTTGAAAAAATTGTCTAATAACTTTAGTTCTTACAGCAAGTCCATTGTTATATGATTAAAACAACTTAAAATTGGGGAGGTGATCCATTGAAAAAGCAGCTTATCCTCGCCTTTTTAATCATTTTTATAACTAGTATAACTATCCATCTATCGAATGTACTCTCAAGCTATCATCAAAATGGTGAGTATTACAAGGTTGTTTTAAATGAGCAATTAGATGACCAAAATAGTTACTTTAAAAATGATGATAAGCATCATTTTTTCATGGTCCTCTCGATTTTGACTCTTTATTTAAATATGACCGTTGTAATGTCACGAATCCACTCTACCCCTTATTTTTTAAGTCTAAAAAGGATATTTCTCACACCCATCTTTTATCAATCCAACTATCTGATTAAACCCTCTTTGATGTTTTGAAAAAAATACAAGGAGGATTCAATATGTGGATAAGAGGTATTATGATTGGTCTTTTTTCAATTACTGCAACAAGCATATT
>DASQIV010000035.1:0-4297 GCA_035631415.1 Pseudoneobacillus sp.
AAAAGAATGTGAACAGTTCCTTTATCTTCATGTGTACGAATTAAACGACCTATTCCTTGCCTTAAGCGAAGCAGCATATATGGTAAATCTACCTGTTCAAATGGATCTCTTAATCCTTCCTTTTTCGCTTCAAAAACGGGATCTAACGGAGGATAAGGTAATGAAAAGATGATTACATTTTCTAATGATCGACCTGGTATATCCAATCCTTCCCATAAATGGATGGAGCAAAGGACGGAGTTTTCTTCATTTTGAAAGTTTGAGACAAGAGTACTAATTTCAGCATCACCTTCAAAATAAATAGGAAAGGGAATGTCCTTTAAATAAGTCTTTATTTTATTCATTTCTTCTTGATTATTAAGTAGTATTAACGCTCTTCCTTCTGAACGTAGAATTTCGGATTTTACATATTGGAGTTTTTCTTCTACATTTTCCATTGGAAAGGTTGGCATCGATATTTTCATATTTTCTTCATAATCAAATGGGGAATCAACTGAAAAATGCAGGTAATCGTCAATCCCTAAACTTTTGGCGATATAATTAAACGATTGATTATCCGATAACGTTGCAGAAGAAAAAATATACGGTCTCTCTTGTGAAAACACTTCTTTACGCATAATATCTTCTACTAGCTTTGGCATGATGACTAATGTTCTTTCACCAGAATGATTCTCAAACCACGTAATCCCTTTTTGACTTCTAACAAATAACGATAACGAATATGTTATTTGTTCAAGGTACTCTTCTACTACCTTTAAATCATATTCATTGATTACGTAAAGTTCACTCTCAAATACAAGCTCTTCCTCTACTGACTGTAAAATAGTTAATAGCTTTGAAGCTGTATTTAAAACATTTTTCGTTTTTTCTACTCTCCGTTTTTCTGAACCTAATGCTTCTTGGGAGACATTTTCTAATAAAGTGAAAAATGTTTCACTTTCGTAAATAGCATCTTCCATTAGGTGAAGGGTTTTTTCCCTTACATCATTTGCCATGATTCTTGATAATAATTTTTCAAGTGTCTGTTCTGTAAATCGATAGGTAAGTGCCTTTTGACATGCATACTCTAATAGGTGCCCTTCATCAAAGATGACACAGCTACTTTCAGGAAGTAATGGTAATTGTCCTTCCCGTTTCCGCGATTCTTTCGTCCATATATGTTCCATATAAAAATCATGTGAACAAATAATAATATCCTTTGCATTTCGATAATAATCACGATGCAAGGTTTGACCACAGCGATGTCGTTGATGACAGCTGAAGCAATCTTGAACACTGTCCCATGCAATTTGATTCCAATGCTCATCTTGTAAATGAGAATAATCTTTACGGTCACCATACCGGGTAAAGGTTTGCATTGAGCCTTTCCCATGAACAAAATCTGGAAGTTGGTCAAACACCTCATGAAAGATATTCTCTTCGTCCCTTACCATCGCTGATTCTAGCTTGTTTAGACATAAATAGGCATCTCTAGACTTAGCTAATCGTACATCCATATTTAATCCAAGGGCTGTTTCAATTTTAGCTATATCCCCTTCTTTTTTTACTAGTTGTTCGATTAACGTTTCATCGGCACAAGCTATAATAGCAGGTCTGTTTGTATATCTAGCGTAACAAATAGCGTATAAAAGATAGGCAATTGTTTTACCTGTACCTACGCCAGCTTCAGCAAACATGACTTTTTTTTCTTTAAATGCCTTTTCTAACTGAAATGCCATATAAATTTGTTCATCACGAACTTCGAAGCCGGATTCAGGCAGGATATCATAAAAAACATCCCCTATCCAATCCCCTAATTTTTCATAAAAAGATTCTGTCTTAGAAACAGAAAAAGGTAAACGATTTGACATAATACCTCCAACTTAAACAGTCTCGACAGTAGGTCGAGACTGAATTATTTTAATTATTCTTGAATACGCGGTGGGCGCGGGCCCCAATATTGGTATAAATCCGTTCTGATAAAACCATTAAATAGCTTGCGCTTTTTAGTAGCTGGTTTACCGTAAAGCTGCTCAAATCCTTCATGTGAAGTTAATATATAAATAGACCAAGTATCTAATTTTGCAAAGGCTTGACCCATTTCTTGATACATTTTTTCTATTGCCTTCTTTTCTCCTAGACGTTCACCATATGGGGGATTCCCTACAATTACCCCATATTGTTTGTCCGTGGAGATATCTCTAACCTGCATTTGCTTGAATCTTACTAAATCACCAAGACCTGCTTCAAACGCATTTTCCTCAGCTATTTTCACCATTCGATGATCGATATCTGATCCATGAATTTCAAGAGGTTGGTCATAATTTGCTAAATCTTCAGCTTCGGTTCTCACATCATCCCACGTTTTTTTAGAGATCCAATTCCATCCCTCAGATACAAAATCCCGATTAAATCCTGGCGCGATGTTTTGACCAATGAGCGCCGCTTCTATGGGGATTGTTCCAGATCCACAAAATGGATCAATAAAAGGCTTTTCAGGATACCAATTTGTCAACATAATAAGTGCTGCCGCTAATGTTTCTTTTAAAGGTGCCTCTCCTTGGTCCGTACGATAACCTCGTTTATGTAATCCCCTACCACTTGTATCCATTGTAATTGTGGCAACGTCTTTCAATAATGCTACCTCAATTTTGTATAATGCACCGTTTTCTTCAAACCAAGAATTTCTTTTATAATGTTTTTTCATTCGTTCTACAACTGCTTTTTTAACAATCGCTTGACAGTCGGATACACTAAAAAGCTTTGATTTCACAGATTTTCCTGTAACCGGGAACTCTGCATCTTCTGGTAAATAGCGTTCCCATGGTAAAGCCTTTGTTTTTTCGAAAAGTTCATCGAAAGTGTATGCCTTAAATTCTCCGACAACTACTTTAATACGGTCTGCGGTCCTTAACCACATATTACATCGTGCAATCGCCTGTTCATCACCTTCAAAAATAACTTTTCCATTATCCACTTCACATTCGTACCCTAAAGCTCTAACTTCTTTTGCAACCAGAGATTCTAATCCCATAGCAGCAGTTGCTATTAATTTGTATTTGGACATTTTTTTCACCTAATTTTCTAATACGTATATATTTTATCATGTTCAAATTCTTAATTATGTAAACCAAGTAAAAAGCCCTCCAAATAAAGGAGAGCTTAAACCTTCATTATTTCATATCATCATTCATTAATCGCGTTCTGTAAGCCATGTTCTGTACCATAGTACTGCAAACGATCAAAAAGATCTCGTACACAGGTGGTAATCATCTATCTACAGAATGAAGATTCTGTCCTTCTCTCTCGTTCATTTCCTTAGAGAAGGTGCCCCTACCATCGTTTGGGTTGCTCGCTCGTGGGGTTTACCCGTTCCACCCTTTTCATTTCTGAAAAGGCTCCGTCACTGTGGCACTTTTAAAGGTATTCATGCCATATCCTATTCGAACTTAGGCATTTTCCCAGCCGTCAGCCAGAGCTTAGCTCCAACTGCCCTAGCTTATGATTTCGCTAGGCACGAACACTACGAGCATCTCAGCCCGTGCGAGCATGGACTTTCCTCTACAATTCACATGAAAGTAAATCGCAGCGATTACCCGAACGCAATTAACTACTACATCAGCTATTATATGTAATCATGGGATGCAAAGCAATGTTTTTAATTTGAAATAATGGCAATTCTTATCAATCGTATAGCTTATTTCCAAAAACATGCTTCTCGAGATTGGATAATCTTTTTAGAATATCAAAATTAGTTGTACCTGCTGTTTGAGTCGGTGGCTGACGTCGAGAAGCTTCATCAACCTGTTTTTTCAAACGAATATTTTCCTGCTGTAAATCTTCAATTTCTTGGTGGAAGGCTTCGTAGTCTTTGATAATATAATCCAAAAACTTATCTACATCCTCTTGTTTATATCCTCTAACAGCTGTTTTAAATTCTTTCTCTAAAATATCTTTTGCCGTTAATTTCACTTTATCTGATAACATTTCGCTCACCTCGGAATATCTCCAATCATACCACCTATTTTTTCAAAAATAGCGATGATTGTCAATTTTATATTGCATTGATCGTTAAACTTTATAGCAAAATGGTCTGCTAAGTTCCATCAGCTTTATTTTTTCATTGTCAAAAAGGGTCCATTCTTTTAGTCATTTCTTCATCCACGATTAATTGCAAATCATAAAAGGTAATTTCTCTAATTTCATATTCATGGGTTTCACTATACTTTTTGGCTGCTTCGTAAAAATATTTAGGACTACCCTCTTTTTCAGAATCATACATAATAATGGCTAAATCACTTTTATGAAGTAATACTTG
>DASQIV010000036.1:0-2550 GCA_035631415.1 Pseudoneobacillus sp.
TATGGTCCATTCCAATACTTGTAATAATGGATGCTAGTGGATGAATAATATTGGTTGAATCAAATCTACCGCCAAGCCCCACTTCATAAATTACTATATCTACTGGGTTAAGCTTTGCAAAATAATAGAAAGACATAGCCGTGATGACCTCAAATTCAGTTGGCCCCCCTAACTCGGTTTCCTCTAATTCATTTGCCAATGGATAGATGATATTGGTAAGCTCTAGTATTTCTTTATCGGAAATAGAAAGCCCATTTACACTAATTCTTTCGTTAAATTGCTCAATATATGGAGAGGTAAAGGTACCCACCTGAAACCCAGAAGCTTGTAATATACTTCGTAAAAACGTGACAGTAGACCCTTTTCCATTTGTTCCACCAATATGTACAGTTTTTAATCTTCTTTCTGGATGATCTAGTTTTTCCATCATCCATTCCATTCTCTTAAGTCCTGGCTTTATGCCTAGTCGGAGCCGTGAATGAATCCACTCTAAAGCTTGTTCATAGGTTGTAAACATCGTAAACACCCCTTTATCAGAAAAGCGTAAGCGCCTTGTTCAGCCCCGACAAGCAAATGTTCTCTAGCATATGAACTCCGAATTTTGACTTCATATGCTAGAGGTTATTTGACCTCGGAGGAAAAGGTTTAATTTTCCTCCCTCGAGGGGCTAGGCAGGAAGAAATGAAGTACTTTCTTCCCTGCTGGAGCTAGACAATTTTCATATTCCTAAAATTTATTCTGTCTTCTATCTTTAAATAAGACGAATCCCACTTGCGAGATTCGTCTTTTTCCACCTTTTTAATTATGTGTTTTTCAATTCTTTTATACGTGATTCAACAGCAGAACGTTTTTCTACATAATCTTGTTCTTTCGCTCGCTCTTCAGCAATAACCTTTTCAGGGGCTTTTGCAACAAATCCTTGGTTGGAGAGCTTTTTCTGAACTCGTTCCACTTCACCATTTAACTTCTCCCATTCCTTCTGGAGACGTGCAATTTCTTCTTCAATGTTGATTAAACCCGCTAATGGTAGAATGATTTCAACTCCTGTAACAACTGCCGTCATTGCTTTATCTGGAGTGTTTAAATCAACTCCTATTTGCAATTGTTCTGGATTACAGAATCTTTCTAAATAACCACGATTATTTTCTAGAGCCGTAACAATATTGGAATCCTTCGCCTTTAAGAAAATATTAATTTTCTTACTTAATGGCGTATTCACCTCAGCACGAATATTTCTTACAGATCGAATAATTTCAACTAAAAGCTTCATATCTGTAGCTGCTTGAGCATCTGTAAATGCTGAATTTACAGTTGGCCATTCTGCAACAGTGATGGACTCACCTTTATGTGGAAGGTTCTGCCAAATTTCCTCGGTAATAAATGGCATGAACGGATGAAGCAATCTCATTGTGTTATCTAATACGTAGGCAAGTACGGAACGAGTTGTTTTCTTCGCCGCTTCATTTTCTCCATATAGAGGAAGCTTAGCCATTTCAATATACCAATCACAGAAATCGTCCCAGATAAAGTTATATAGAACACGGCCAACCTCACCGAACTCATAACGATCAGAAAGTCTTGTTACGGTTTCGATTGTTTCATTTAAACGAGTCAGGATCCACTTGTCAGCAACTGATTTTTCACCTGTTAAATCAATTTCGTCATAAGTTAAACCGTTCATATTCATTAGGGCGAAACGAGAAGCATTCCAGATCTTATTCGCAAAGTTCCAAGTAGACTCTACTTTCTCCATACTAAAACGTAAGTCTTGACCTGGAGAGCTTCCTGTTGATAAGAAGAAACGAAGGGAGTCTGCACCGTATTGATCGATAACGTCCATTGGGTCTACACCATTCCCCAATGATTTACTCATTTTGCGTCCTTCAGCATCACGTACTAGACCGTGAATTAATACATCATTAAATGGACGTTTGCCAGTAAACTCTAGGCCTTGGAAAATCATACGGGATACCCAGAAGAAAATAATATCATACCCTGTAACTAAGCAAGCTGTTGGGTAATAACGTTTGAAATCGGCTGCTTCTGTGTTTGGCCAACCCATTGTTGAAAATGGCCAAAGAGCTGAACTGAACCAAGTATCTAGTACGTCATTATCCTGGTTCCAGTTTTCGATGTCAGCTGGTGGTTCATGGTCCACATATACTTCTCCTGTTTCTTTGTGGTACCAAGCTGGGATACGGTGTCCCCACCATAATTGACGCGAAATACACCAATCACGAATGTTTTCCATCCAACGCATATACGTATTCTCAAAACGGTCAGGTACGAAATTTACTTTGCCTTCTTTGCTCTGTAATGCAATAGCTTCATCTGCTAAAGGCTGCATTTTTACAAACCATTGTGTAGAAAGGTAAGGTTCAACAACTGCACCGCTACGCTCGGAATGACCAACGGAATGTAAATGCTCTTCAATCTTAAATAATACGCCTTTTTCTTGAAGGTCTTTAACAATTTGCTTACGGCACTCGAAACGGTCCATATCTTGATAAGTACCAGCATTAGCATTCATTGTACCGTCTTCATTCATCA
>DASQIV010000037.1:0-2967 GCA_035631415.1 Pseudoneobacillus sp.
TGACCCCCAGCGCTTTAAAGTGGTAGAGTGTTTGATTTTTACATTTATTATTGTTGAAACGCTAAATTTGATATATATCACGGTTTTTTCTTATCACTTGGCGTAAAATGAGAATCGAAATTTCCTATATGGTTGGGGAGCCTAATGGGAATTTATTAAGGGAGAGAGAATTTGGAGGGGATGAAATGTATCAACAAATCGCTTGGGCTGTTACATTGTTTCTGGTTTTCCTTATCGCATTAGCTTTTGCTTTTGTATATGGTGAGTCAGGACGATTGAAAGAATACGGTCCAATTCAAAAAAAAGGCTACAAGATTAGAAAGTATTATTTCATAGGGGTACTTGCGGTAATGGCTATCATGTCAGGCATTACATTAACGAAGCTTCCCTACCACCATCCACATGATGTTTCAGCCAATGAACTTAAGGTTGTAGAGGTAAAAGGATTTCAATTTGGATGGGAGCTAAGTAACGAGGAATTTGTAGTTGGGGAACCAATTGAATTCCGAGTTACAAGTAAAGATGTTACTCACGGCTTTGGTTTATATGATCAAAACATGAAGCTTATTGCTCAAACTCAAGCAATGCCTGAGTACACAAATTCTATTTATCATACTTTTGATCAACCAGGAAAATACAAGATTCTTTGCTTAGAATACTGTAGTGTTGGTCACCACGTTATGGTAAAAGAAATTATTGTTAAAGATAAGGGGGCCAATTAATCATGGAATATTCTATTAAACCCTTAGCTAAAAAAGGAATCATGTGGCATCTTATTACAACAGCTCTTGTCATATTACTGATGATGCTCTTTGGTGTAATAATGTTACTAAATCAAGGAAAATTGATTTCAATTTCTCCAGCATGGTTTTATAAAATTATGACAGCTCACGGAACCGGAATGATTGGGATTGCAGCACTTGGTGGTTTATCTATCATGTGGTATTTTCTATCAAAGTACCTGCCGCTAAATCCAAAAGTTCTTATTACGAACTTCATTCTATTTTTACTAGGTGTCACTTTAATTTTACTTGGTATTTTTGGCTTTAATTTTTCTGATGGATGGACCTTTTTATATCCATTACCATCCCAATCTGCGCAGTTTAATGGGTCTGTTGGTGCGTTATGTTTCTTATTTGGTTTACTTTTATTAGGTTCAGGCTTTTTAATGATATATGGATATGTTGGCTATCATCTAATTCGTGTATTTGGAGGACTACATAAATCATTAGGCTGGGATTATATTTTAGGAAAGAAAACAGGCTACGGTCCACCTTCAGCTGTTGTTGCAAGTACAATGGTTGTTATCTGTAATTCAACTGCCATTTTAGCTGGTGCAACAGTGATCGTATTTTCCATTCTGAATATTTTAAATCCAGCAATAGTTATTGATCCACTTTTAGCAAAACATCTTACATATGCATTTGGTCATATTTTTGCAAACTGTACCATTTACATGGCTGTTATCGCTGTTTACGAGGGGCTTTCTGAGGCAACGAATCGTCCATGGAAATCAAATAAAGCGTTTTTGATTGCATGGAATTTCTCAACCCTATTTACTTTAATGATTTATACACATCATTTGCTAATGGATTTTGCTGTACCAAAATGGATGTTAATTGTTGGACAAGTTTTTTCATACGCAAACGGATTACCTGTAATGGTAGTAACTGCATACGGAGCTTTAATGATTGTTTACCGTTCCGGAATTAAATGGACATTCTGGTCCCTTCTCTTCTTTTTATCGATGTTTGGCTGGTTAGCTGGAGCAATTCCAGCGATCATTGATGCGACGATTGTCATCAATCATATTATGCATAATACCAAATGGGTACCAGGGCATTTTCACATGTACATGGGAATGGGAGTAGTAACAATGATTTTTGGCTTTATGTCCTATTTCAATCAACAAGAAGGAAAAGTAAAAGAAAATGGCTGGGATCTGTTCAGTATTGTTCTTTACTTCATCTTCTTCTTAGGATTAACAGGTTCATTTTTATATGCCGGAAAAATCAGCACACCACGTCGCTGGGCTGAACATTTACCAGAATGGGTTGCATCCGACCAAGTTGGTGCGATTTGTGGAATACTTATTATCGGCGCAAGCTTGATTTTTACAATAAGATTCTTTATGGGAATAAAAAGTGTAGGAAAAGATAAACAACAAAAAATCTCGAAAACAGCTTAACGCGGTAAAGCGCTGGGGGTCTGACCCCCAGCGCTTTAATGCATAAAAGCAGGAATATTTTTTTCCGATATAGAAATATTATAGTGAATGATTTTAAAGGAGGCTTTTTAATGGAACAAGCAATCGCTACATATCTATCTGAGAACAGAGAAAAGCATTTATCGGAATTAAAGGAGTTTTTAGCTATTCCAAGTATTAGTTCTCTTCCAGAACATAAGGAAGATGTTCAAAAAGCTGCACAGTGGGTAGCAAATTCATTAAGTAGTATTGGGATGGAAAAGGTGGAAATCCATCAGACAAAAGGCCATCCAGTTGTGACTGGTGAATGGTTAAAGGCCGAAGGAAAACCGACGGTACTTGTTTATGGTCACTATGATGTTCAGCCTGTTGACCCCCTTCATTTATGGGATAGCCCACCATTCGAGGCAGAAATTCGCGATGAAAAGCTTTATGCTCGAGGGTCGAGTGATGATAAAGGTCAAGTGTTTATGCATGTAAAAGCTTTTCAAGCAATTCTTGAAACAACTGGTTCACTTCCGATCAACGTAAAATTTTTAATTGAAGGTGAAGAAGAAGTTGGAAGTCCGAACCTCCCTTCTTTTGTCGAAGAAAAGAAAGAAATGTTATCCTCGGATATTATTGTCATTTCCGATACGAGTATGATGGAAAAAGGAAAGCCGACTATTTGCTACGGGTTGAGAGGACTTTGCGGTGTGCAAATTGATGTGAAAGGTCCTTCTAGTGATCTTCACTCTGGGTTATATGGTGGTACCATTCAA
>DASQIV010000038.1:0-2405 GCA_035631415.1 Pseudoneobacillus sp.
CAAGTGACCAATAGGCGAATATTCCTAATCCATTACCGAAGAGCATAAATAAACTCATGACTAATTGATTTAGGCCAGCCGCTGTAGTGTAATCATCTTTTTTCAATATGCCTTGAACCATTGCACTTTCTGCTGGCATAAAAAACTTTGAAATTGCACTTCTAATAAATAGAACAAAAAAGATGAATGGCATCCAGTCTATAGCTATTGCAGCTATTAGAGTAATGGAAAGAAATGCACTAATCCAATCGCAATGGTAGGCGATTTTTTGGCGGTCCATTCGGTCAGCAAACACTCCTACAAGAAAGAATACTGCCAAAGTTGGTAAAGAATACATTAACTCTGTTATAGACGCATAAACTGGTTGATTCGAAAAACGGTCTAGTAAATAAAACATAAAAGCCGTTAATCCAATCGTACTACCCATTTGTGAGGTGAAGGTTGCTAAAAAAAGATTTCTAAACGTTCGATTTTGAAAAATCTCCCGAAATTTTTTCATACTAAATTCCCCTATTCGCTATTTGATACTCTTATCTTAATAAAAAGGTAAAAAGTGGAATAGCGACTTATGATGGTATTTTTCTCATCCTCAAGACGGATAAAGGGGAGTCTAACCACTTATCTTAATCTTCAAATGTTCCTTTTACCAACACCTGCTTACTCTCAACCATTATTTTCCCCATGGCAATCACCGTATCAATCATAAGATCAGATTTATCTAGAATAACAAGATCTGCATCTTTTCCTTCTGTTATCGAGCCTTTTTGCTTTAATTTCAAAATTCGTGCTGGATTGTCAGTAATGACTCGGATTGCTGTTTCAAGAGAAATACCTTCATTGATAATGGCGTCTCTCACTTCCTTATAGAGTGAAGAAACTTTCCCGACCTTGAGTCCGATTAATTCGCCATTTTCATCAAAATCAGGAAGGCTTCCTTGGGCATCCGATGTAAAAGTTATTCGAGAAATATCAACACCAGCTTCTAGCATTTTTTTGAGGCCAATGCTACATTTCACTTCGCCTTCTTTTTGAAATTTAGGAATGGAACTTGTCGTAAAATCAACAAAGCCTCCTTTTTTGGCAAATCGAATTCCAACTTCAAAAAGATGTCCGTTTCGATTGATATGTGTTGGATAAAATTGGTTAATTGGAATTTCTGTATTCTCAACAACTTCCTCAATTAATCTTAAGTGTTCGTAGCTATCTCCTACGTGTACATTAACAATTCCTGATTTTCCTGAGAGCATTCCCCCGACTCTTGCTGCAGATGCTATTTTTGCTAGCTCCTCGGCAGTTGGTTGAGAGGAACGATGGTCAGCAATTGCCACCTCGCCAACTCCAATGATTTTATCTATTAAGATAAGGTCATCCTCGATTTTACCTGTTAAAGTTTTGACGGGTATTTGATACGAACCTGTTTGGACATAACAAGAGATTCCTTCTTCCTCTAATGCCCTTGCCTTTGCAATAAGACTACTCATTGTTCTTGTCGTTCCGTCTGTTCCAATAACGCCTACAATAGTTGTGATTCCTGAGCTAGTAGCATCTGATAGTTGAAGTTCAGGAGTTCGAGTACGATAACTTCCTTCTCCGCCGCCGCCAATAATATGTACATGAGCATCGATAAAACCAGGAACAATATATTTTCCAGTAGCATCAATTAAATTGATGTTCACAAAGTTTTCTGGAACTTGTATTTCATCTTGGATGTAGCCAATCTTATTATCAACTATTAAGATATCCTTTTTACCCAAGTATTGAGGAGCAAATATTTCTCCATTTTTTATTAAAGTTAACAAGATCATTCCCCCTGATTAAAAACATCTATTAAATTAAATTAACTATATTTCACCTTATATTGCAATGAGTAAAACTAATAGACATTTTGCTATTACCTAGTTTATTCACACTACGTAAGGGTAAAGAAAGATAACTACTTGAATCAAAGGGGTTTTAAATATGATGGAAATTAACTCTACAAAATTAACGATGCAAAATAAATTCTGTACTAAAAAAACACTAGAGATTTTTCAAATGATTAAGCAATTCGAAGGTAAAACTTATTTATACTGTAATCATAAAACGATTGATGCAGCCAATTTACCAAAACTAGTTTCATTCCTACTTACTCTTCAACCCAAAACAAATCTAAAAATTATTGCAGAGGGAAAAAATGTCCATAAACACCTTCAAAAACTAAAACAACTAATGACAATGAATGCAGAGTATATAAAACAATCTAAAACTGTACTTATTGCTAAAAAAACGATGCAAATATAAGTTAGCACTTAATTCTTTTACATTATAAAGGCTCTGTTAAACATGACTGTTGATTTCCGCTGCAGGCACTCGCTTTCCGCGGGAAGAATTATGAAAAAGCCCTACTGCCGGCTTTTTCAAAAAAC
>DASQIV010000039.1:0-3146 GCA_035631415.1 Pseudoneobacillus sp.
AGGATTACATGAAACGTAAATAAGTTTTTTCGGTTTTACCTGCAAGATTGTTTGAAGAAGTTGATTATCTAGTCCGGTTCTTGGTGGATCGACAACGATAACATCTGGCTTCCAGCCTTTTTTCACCCATTTTGGTAAAACTTCTTCTGCTTTCCCAGGTACATATTTAGTATGTGTGAATCCATGTTTTTTTGCATTTTTCTTTGCATCCTCAATCGATTCTGGAATAATATCCATTCCACGGATTTCTCCTGCTTGGTCTGCTAGCCATAGACCAATGGTACCAACTCCACAGTAAGCATCGACTACTTTTTCTACACCCGTTAGCGCAGCCGCTTTTTTCACTTCGTTATATAGTTTTACAGTTTGCTGCGGATTTAATTGAAAAAATGTTCTGGCTGATAGCTCAAAATGTAAATCGCCTAAAGTATCTTGGATGAATTCTTCTCCCGCTAACGGGAGCGTTTCTTCACCAAAAATGAGCGATGTCTTTTGTCCATTTATATTTTGAACAATTGATTTCACCTTTGGAAGACGCTTTTGAATTTCTTGTATGATGACATCTTTCTTAGGTAAGTCTTTTTGAGTTGTAATTAACACGACCTGGAGCTCACCGGATTGGACCCCGACTCTCGTAACAATCGTGCGAACGATCCCTTTACGAGATTTCTCGTTATAAATTGGAATTCGAAGCTCCTGGAGAATTTGCTTTACCACCCCTGTTGCTTCGTTCGTCTGTGGATGCTGGACTGCACACTGTTCAATATTAATTAATTGGTGTGAATTTAATCCATACAAACCAGCTAAAACCTTTCCATCCAGTTCCTTCACCTGGAATTGGTTTTTATTTCGATATCCCCAAGGATTTTCCATACCTATTGTTTGTCTAATGTCTAACTTCTCAATGGCTAGTTTTGTATGGCGTTCAAGCGCTTGGATAATAATATCTCTCTTTTCTTTTAACTGTTGTGGATAAACTAAATGCTGCAGCTGGCAGCCACCACATTGCTCGTACACCGGACAAAGAGGCTGAACACGATGCTCCGATTTCTTTCTGATAGTTTTAATTTTTGCTTCCGCATACTTTGGGTAAATGTTAGTTGCTTCTACAACCACTTCTTCTCCTGGCAATGCACCCGGAACAAAAACGACTGTTCTTTTAAAATAACCGACACCTTCCCCATTAATCCCTAAACGTTTTATTGTTAAAGGAAATGTCTGTTTAGGCTCAATAATCACTGATTGCTCTTTTCTCATCTATTTCAACTCCAAATTTCCTTGTTTCTCACAATAATTTTTTCGACATGAGTCGACTTTTCTTACTACCAAAAATTACTAGGTGCCTGTCACCAAAGCTCTATTCAATACTCCTCCATAGGTAGAGGGATGCGTAGCTTAGGTAGGGTTCCCATGGGCTTTTGTATTGTTCCATTTCTTCTATTGTTGGTTTCCGATCTAATTTATATAGGTTTTTTAATGCATTTTGTATGCCGATATCACCAGTTGGGAAAAGGTTGGGTTTTCCGTATCCGAACATGAGTAGGTTTTGAATAGTCCACGGACCAATACCTTTTAACTTTATTAGTTGTTTAAAGATTTCTTCTTCCGATAGCTCTTTGATTGTTTCAAGGTCAATTTCACCAGCTACAATGGCTTTGCTCACCCCAATCGCATACTCTGACTTTCTTCCACTGAACTGTAACGCTCTCAATTCTTCTACTGTCAGCGAAGCGACTTTTTCAGGCTTTGGGTAAAACCATACTCCATCCTTTTCAAAACCAAATGTATGTACAAATCGTTCTGTCAGTTTATGAGCAAAGGATAGATTGAGCTGTTGGTGGATGATACATTTCATTAGACAGCTATAGGGATCAAAATCTAGTATAAGTGGTGTGCCGTAATGGATATCAAATATCTCTTTGAGGTCCGAATTACTAAAATGATGGTGGATATCTATTAAGGGTGTGTCCCATTGTAAAAGTTGAGTAACCATTTGGATAGCTTTTACCTTTAAAGTTTCATTCGTACCGGAAAGCTGAAACTTTGGATTTTCTAGATCTCCTAGGCTCTTAATTTGAACGACTACAGGCTCCGACTCAATCCATAGTGGCATTTTTAAAATTTGTTCTTCCATGTTCACCGCATGAAGCGGATCGAGTGAAAGTCTTTCTAAAACTCGTTCAAAGTTATAGGGTCCCTTTAATGAAATGCTTTCCAACCACATTCGTTTGTCCACCTTTACACATTTTCCCCGTATTATAGCATGTTTACTATGCTTTGTGGATTTTCTAAGCAGACTACAAAAGTATATTTATATGATTTGGGATGATTACCATCTCCCTTTTATAGCTTGTTCATATATATAAATAAGAAATGAACAGGATGTGGATATTTATGTCAAACAACAGGAGAATAGTAAAAGGCAAAGGTTCAACTGGTTGCATCTTCCCAAATTATCGATGGTGTGGTCCAGGGTGCAGTGGGCCAGGTAAGCCCATTAATGATGTGGATGCCTGCTGTATGCGCCATGATCTATGTTTACGCCGTGGGATTTCACCATGTCAATGTGATGAAGAATTAATAAATTGTCTCAAAACGAAGATTAATTCACATACGGAAAAGGGCAGAAATGCTGAAATTATGTACTACGCTCTGAAAATAAAGACATTCTTAACATGTAGATGGTAGTAGCTGTTGACTTTTTAGAAATTGCCATTAATCAACCCGATTAAGCTTTAACCTTTAATCAAAGTATCCAAAAACTTTTAAATAAAACAAAGTGCTAGGAAACGACAGAATGATTGCCCATAATGGTCTTTTAAAGTGAAGCCGTAACATTAAGAACATGATGATATCGAAAAGAATGGTCCAGCCAATGTTCCAACCATTATAATAATGAACATGATTAAATTTTAATAGTAGTGATTCAAAGAGAATAAAAATGACCAACCATTTTAAAATATAAATTAATTTTTTCATCCAATCTTCTTCAGGAAAATTGGATAAATAAATGAACGTACACATAGTGTTTATTATTAGTATATGCCATAAAGTGATTCCCAAATGGGTTTTGAAAATATAGTCATGGGAACTAAGCTTCCATAAGTGAAATTTGGAAAGGGCAAAAAATTTATACAGCAAATTAG
>DASQIV010000040.1:0-2534 GCA_035631415.1 Pseudoneobacillus sp.
GGCACTTCAAACGTAAATCTTGCAATACCAGAAACATTATCAATTCCAATTGTAGCAAGTAACAAACCTAACACGGTCATAATTAAGGCCTTTGTTACTGATTTACCAGCTAAGCCACTAACTGCTGCAAGACCTAATAACATCAATGAAAAATATTCAGCTGGACCAAATTTTAGTGCGACTTCCGAAAGTGGTTTAGCAAGAAGAATTAAAGCTATTAGTGTGACAATTCCTGCTACAAATGAACCAATAGCAGATATCGATAATGCACTCCCTGCTCTTCCCTTCTTTGCCATTTGATACCCGTCCAAGGTTGTCACAACAGAAGATGATTCTCCAGGTGTATTTAATAGAATAGAAGTAGTTGAACCCCCATACATGGCTCCATAGTAGACTCCTGCTAACAATATGATCGCGCTAGTAGCTGCTTGCTCCGGAGGAAGACCTCCTGTTAAGGATGCCGTAACCGGGATTAACAAAGCCACACCACTCATTGGGCCAATACCTGGTAAAACACCAACAGCAGTCCCAATGAGTACACCAACAAAAGCAAAAAGCAAATTATACCAAATAAATGCAGTTCCAAATCCATGAATTAAATAATCGATTGTTCCCATGTCCATCCTCCTTCCTTAAGGATTAAAACCAGACTGGCCATCCTGGTAAAGTTCCTTTTAATACATTGACAAATAAGTAATACACTAAGCCCGAAAAACAAGCAGATATAAGAAGTGATGATATCCACTTAGAACGTTCCATTGTTTGAAAGCAAACAAATAAAAAGACAAATGTGGTTATCACGTAACCAATTGTTTCTAGCGTTAAAATATAAATCAATGTAGCAATAAAGATAATAAGAAAAGGCTTGTATTGAAGTTTTTCTTTTTCACCATTTTCTCTAACACTATGAAAAGTCTCATAAAATAATCGAACGCTTAATAATGAAAGAATGATTCCTAAAAATAGTGGAAATATATTTGGGCCCACTTCACTTCCATAGGATGAGCTTGAAATATGGTTGCTCCCTATGATGAAAAGAACGCCAACTGCAAGAAACAAAACAGCTGCAACTCGGTCAAATTTGATGTCCATACGTTCATCCCCTTTTCTTCAAAATATAATTGGGAAGGAGTGAAAAACTCCTTCCCACCTCTATTACTTCTGCATGCCTAACGCTTCAAGTAATTGAGTTACTTGAGTTTCTTGATCATCTAAGAATTTCTTGAAATCATCGCTATTTTTATATTCCATTTCCCATCCTTGTGTCTCTACTTCTTTTTGCCATTCAGGTGTAGCAACTAATTTATCAATCGTTTTTTCCCAGAAAGATTTTGCCTCGTCTGACATTTTTTCTGGTCCAAATACCCCACGCCAAATCGTAAATTCTGCGTCAATACCTTGTTCAATCGCAGTAGGAACATCAGCGAAGTCGCCACCTAAACGTTCAGTTGAAGTGACTGCTAACACTCTGATTTTGCCAGCCTTTAAGAACTCTTTAACACTTGAAGCATCTGTTCCAATGACATCTGCATTTCCGCCAAGAAGGGCCGTAATCGCTTCTCCTCCCCCATCATAGGAAACATACTTTACTTTCGTTGGGTCCACACCATATTTATAAGTTGGAAGAATCGAAATTAAATGGTCCATTGAGCCTGGTGCTGAGCCACCAGCAAACGTAAGCTTGCTAGGGTCTTTTTTCACTTCTTCTAAAACGGATTTTAAATCTGTGAATTTTGAATCGGCTTTAACAACAATTGCACCGAAGTCCTTAGTCAGCTGTGCTAATGGTGTTGTATTTTTATAGCCATACGGACTATTTCCTTCTTTTTTCAGGTTGTTAATAATAATTGGAGGTGAATTGACGAATAGCATTTCATTATTTTCAGCTTGTTGTGTCGCATATTCAGCCATAAAAACCGCACCGCCGCCACCGGGTTTATTCTCAACTGTTAGTGGCTGTTCTACCAATTTTGTTTCACTTAATACTTTTGTAAAGGAACGAGCGGTTAAATCCCAGCCCCCGCCAGCACCAGATGGCGCAATAACGGAAATGGCTTTTTGTGGATAGCTTTTTCCTTCTTCCTTTTTACCATCACTTGAAGTTTGACCACTACTGCATGCTCCTAAGCTTAATGCCAAAGCGCCTGCCATCATAACAGCAGATATTTTTTTAAAAGAAAACATGTAAATCCCCCTTGAAAGCGTTTTCTTTATTTTATTAAAATTTTCAGATTTTCATAGTTTATCAATATAAAGAGCATTAAAAACTTAATAACCATTTTGTTCATAAAGTTCACGAGGTCTAAAAAAACAAAAAAACCCTTGCAAGGCAAGAGTTTCACTAGTTTTTCTAATGTGGTTTTAAGACAACTTTGATACAATTGTCTGTTCTTGTATCGAATACTTCATAACCATGTTTTGCTTGTTCTAAAGGTAGTACATGAGTAACGACATCCCCTGGATCCACTTTTCCTTGAGCAATTAAGTCATATAAGTATGGCATGTATGGGATAACAGGTGCTTGGCCCATTTTC
>DASQIV010000041.1:0-5849 GCA_035631415.1 Pseudoneobacillus sp.
GTAAGCGAATGGACGGCAGAACAAATTACAGAAGCAGTCCATTTAGCTGATAAAAAGCTTCTAGATCGTATTGTTGTAAATCAACCGCAATATAGTATGCTCCAGCGTTATATAGAAAAAGAAATCATTCCGGTTAGTGAAAAGCATGGGATTGGTCAGGTAGTCTTCTCTCCGCTTGCACAAGGAGTGTTAACCGGAAAATATCAAAAAGGTCAGCCAATTCCAGAAGGAAGTCGTGCTTCACAAGAAAATCTTGGTGGTTTATTCGGACACCTTAATGATGCAAATCTTGACAAAGCAGAGAAATTGAAGTTAGTTGCCTCAGAGCTTGACCTCTCTTTAGCACAATTAGCTCTAGCTTGGATTCTACGTCAAAAAAATGTAGCCAGCGCCATTGTAGGAGCTAGTCGTCCAGAGCAACTGGAAGAAAATGTGAAGGCTTCTGGAGTAAAACTCAGCGAAGAAACACTTTCAACTATTGAAGAAATTCTTGGATAAAACAGGTACTTTACTCTAATTATGTCATAATAAAAGGCTATGCTCAGATAACTTAGAGAAACAATAGGAATAGCACTTGAAATCGAGTATGAAATCCCAAAGGGACTTTTTACTCGATTTTTGTAATTATGTAAGGGTTACCCCTATTCATTAATGAATTATCACTGAAATAGCATACCTATTAACAGGAATAAAATAACGGTTGTCAGTTGTCTATTTTTTATGCTATTAAGGTTGTATGAAAATAGAAGCGGACATACGTTCCGTTATCTCAGTAAAAACCTATGTTTTTTGTAAGTAAAAGGACTCACGTTCCGTAATTTAGTTACTTTGATGCTAATTTTGAGTGATTTGGGGCATATAAAGGAACTGGTGTCCGCAATTGCGATGAAATAGGAGGATATTTGTAAAATAAGGGATTCTCTGTCCGCATCATAAGTTATTCAATAAAAGTGGGACCTTAATGGTATAAATCTCATACAAAAGACAAGCTCAGAGCCATTTTTAAACTCTGAGCTTACTTATGTGCTGTTTATTGTGCGGTTTTACTTGTGAATTCAAATACTATTTAGTTTGATATTTTAGGTTTTTTCCACAAAAACTGAACTACTTAAGAAAAATCCACCTATCCTTTTATTATTTAACCATTACTGCGGGTCCTTGTAACCTAGTGCTCTTTCACTATCTCCATATCCTTTTGTAGTAGGATCTTGAATAACACCCATCATGGATAGTAAAACAAATATACTATTTACTACTGTCAATACATCAGTTTTTATTTGATCTGTAATCTGGAAATCAGTTACACCTAATGTATTTAATACAGTTAATAATACTTGAAATAAGATCATTAATTGTGAAGCGAAAGCAAGCAACCACCTTTTATTTTTAAATCGTACTTTCCAGTTAATCATCGTAATCCCCTCCTAATCCTATTACTCTATACTATGCTGAAATTTTTAATGTTTGTCCGCTATTGTCCTATTGATGATTGGAAGATGAATTAAATAGACAAAAAAAGCAGCTCTCCCTTTGAGAAGCTGCTTTTTTTCTATTTTGGTATCCGTTTTTATTTATATGGTATCGTATGTTTCTTCTGGAATCAGGTTTAATAGAGGGCTAGTTTTTTCAATTGAAAACAAGTGTAGTTCATGCATGGCTCTGGTGCAAGCAGTATAAAACAGTTTTCTTTCTTCATCTCGAGCATATCGAGCTGAATCATATATGATCACAGAATCAAATTCAATTCCTTTTGCTAAATATGCTGGTATGATAAGAATTCCTTCTTCATATTGAAGTGTTCCCTTTTCAATTAAACGGACTTGTATTTCGTTACGTAATAAATCAAAAGCAAGTTTACTTTCCTTTGCTGTTTTACAAATAATTGCAATTGTATGATGTCCGTTTTGTTGCAATTCCTTCACTTTATTAATCACATTAGCTTCTAATTCCCATTGGTCTTTCACTACCTTTAAGCTCGGCTTTTGACCTTGTCGGTTAAATGGCTCAATTTTATCACCATTTTCAATTAATCCACGTGTAAATTCTACAATTGGTTTGGTAGACCTATATGTTTTTGTAAGTACAATGGTTTCTGTTTCACCCTCTGATTCCGATTCAGATAATACCGTTTGCGAATTAGTCACTCCAGAATATATTGCCTGATTGATATCCCCTAGTAAGGTAACTTTACTAAATGGGAATAGCCGATTAATAAATGCAAATTGAAACGGAGAATAGTCCTGCGCTTCATCTATAAAAACATGGCGGATTGCCGTATCTGATTTACGTCCTAAAATTAAATCTTGTAAATATACATAAGGTGTTGCGTCTTCATAAGACATAAACCTTTCTTTTAGAAGTTTCACACTATAAGCAGATATTTCGGACCAATTTGCTTCTATCTTATTATCAATTGCAAAAAGTTGTTTATAGATTTCTATCATATCAACAAACTTCAACTTTTTTACGTAGTTAAATAGTCCTTTAAATCGCTTTTTTACCACCATTTCTGCTAAAAACTCTTGTTCACGATCAAAGTCATCAAAAGAACTCTCTGAAAACCGTTCTTTTTCCTGTAGTTTTTTGAAGGCATCTAAATAGTCCTCTTTATCTAAAAATTGGATTTCTTCTTCTACCCATTGTGCAGTTTGTTCCATTTTCATAAATCTTTTTAATTGCTTTAATAACCAATCCCTTACTAACTCCACCTTATTTGCTAATGCAATACTTGGGTCGATGTTATAAAAATAATCATGAATTTCCTTTTTAGTTATTAATGATTTTTTTCTGAAAGAAATATCATGAAAGATCATTCCCTCTTTTTGTAATGAGTCTACATATTCATCTATTTTGTTTTTGAAATCGATACTAGCTTTATAGCGTATGCTTTTAACCCTTGTTTTATATTCTTGTTGTTCTTCATTTGTTAATAAGTATTCCATTTGATTATATGCATCTTCTAAAAATAAGTCTCGGTCAATTCGACTAGTTAGGTATTCTTGAAATGTGGTTTGCTGCATATTCTCTTCTCCTAGTTCGGGCAAAACAGTTGCAACATAACTATTAAACAACGTGTTTGGAGAGAATAACATGATGTTTTCTGATCGAATCATTCCTCTATACCGATATAACAAGTAAGCTACGCGTTGTAAAGCAGCAGACGTTTTTCCACTTCCTGCTACGCCTTGTACGATTAATAATTTAGCTTTTTCATTCCGAATAATTCTATTTTGTTCTTTTTGAATCGTAGCCACAATACTTTTCATTTGCGTATCTGCTTGATTGCCAAGAACTTCTTGGAGCATCTCATCTCCAATGGTGACCCCCGTATCAAACATCGCCTGTAGGATAGAATTTCGAATAATAAACTGGCGCTTTAACTTTATTTCACCTTTGAACGTTCCACTTGGTGTATGATATTGGGCATTACCCGGAGAATAATCATAGTACATACTTGCAATTGGTGCCCGCCAGTCATAAATGAGGAATTCTTCATCCTTTTCATCCATAAGGGAACCAATACCAATATATATCTTTTCAATGTTGCCTTCTCCTTCTTCCAGGAAATCAATTCTTCCAAAATAGGGAGAATTTTTTAAACGCGTAAAAGTTCTAATCTGCTTTTCAATTTGTCCGTAAGTTCTTTCCCTTTCAGAAAGTAGTTGAGCTTGTTGTCTAATACTATAATGGGTCTCTATAATGTCATCTGGTTCATCAAGATTGATCGTGACATCATTCCAGAAAGTGGTTTTAATTTCCAATACATCAGAAGTCACTTTATTACTCTTCTTCTCAAGGTTTGCGACTTTTTTGTTTACAACATCTATAAGTGAATCCACCATTTGTTGTTCTTGTATCCAATCAAGATTTTTCACATCGCTCATTTAACCACACTCCCGAAGTATTTTTGGAATAAATGTTTGACATCCTAAAATAATTATGTTAATGTTATTATAGGATATTTATTATCATTTATTTTTTATAAAAATCAACATTCGTTTCCTATTTTACATCGCAAACTTTTAAATATCAAGTAATTTTGTCAATTATCCCCACCATTTCTATGGTGGGGTTTTATTTTGTTCATTAATACATTCTATTTTTCCATCCCTCTTCTAGTCTTTCCTTCATTGCTTTTTCATCCAATCCTGGAATCTTAACATGATCTGATAGTATTTTTGCCCCAGAAGGTAGCTCTTTTTTGTCAAACCACGATTCTGGATTCCATAAATCAGAACGCTTTAAGGCTTTTGCACATTGTAAAAAACACTCTTCGATTTCTACTGCGATCCCAACTAAAGGATTTTTCCCTTTCACAGCCATCTTTTCCAAAATATCTTCATCCTGAATGATTGTTGCTTTTCCATTGACTCTTAATGTTTCATCCATACCAGGAATTAAAAATAATAAGCCTACATGTGGATTATGAAGAATATTTCTTAATGTATCCACTCGCTTATTACCTGGTCTTTCAGGTAGAACTAGACAATGATCGTTTAAAATGAAAGGAAACCCAGGTTGATCTCCGCGTGGTGATACATCACAAAATCCATTTTTATCAGATGTAGAAATAACTAGAAATGGTGACTTTGAAATAAAATCCCTACAGTGAACATCAAGATGATAGATTACCTTTTTACTAGCCACCTCACTAGGAGTACCCATAAAATCCGTCAAGACATTCTCTGAATCAATTACTTTCTTAAACATGTTGTTCTCCCCTTTTTAAAGAGTTTTTTGCCATTTTTACTACGCTTTTCTGTTCATAATTTCGTTTTAAAAAAATCGATTGACAGAATTTACAATTCCTATGAAGTTATAATACTCTATAGCTATAGTATTTACCATTTAATTCCTGAAAAGATTTGGAGGACAATATTTTATGAGAAAAACCATTTATGTAGATTGGGGAGGAAATCATATTAAACTAACTTGGCTTCCTGGTTACCTTCCTGAGATTAGCAAAGTAACGAGTGTACATGGCCCTTGTTTTGATAATGATAAGGTTTTGTTAGTATACATAAATGGGAGAGGATTTAATTTTCCGGGTGGGCATGTTGAATTAAGTGAATCTCCTCTGGAAGCCTTCCATAGGGAAGTGTTTGAAGAAGGATATGTTAAAGGAACAACTCAATACATAGGTTCCATCGAGATTAGTCATGAGGAAAACCCACATTTTGACCCAAATGGAAAATATCCATTGATTGGTTATCAATTATTTTATCGGATGGATATTACAGAATGTTTCCCCTTTCAAAGATCAGATGAGGCCAAAGCTAGAATATGGGTTGAACCATCGGAAATCCCATATATATTAAACGATCATGAATTAGCACTTTCTGCATTAGATGAGGCCATTAACCTATCTCTTGAAAATAACAAATAATCCTCTTAAAAATTTTAAGATCTTCAAAAAAAGCCGAATAATACCATGAAATATAATTTCAACAAGTATATAGACTATCAATTCAAAAATGAAATTCATATATATCCCTCAATTTTACATAAACGTTTATTTTTTAGTTCATTTTCAATTTTCACTCATACTAAAGTCTTAATACGAAACCATCCATTTATCGATTATTCTATTTTCGTGCAGTGTTACGATTTGAATAGACATAGTCGGTAAAAAAGGAGTGGTTTATATGAGAAAAGAAAGTATGTTTTTTGTTTATATTTTGGCAGTTGTTAATGCAAGCATTGTAGGTTTATCTTTCTTATTTACTAAGACAGCTATTTTATTATCGAGTCCATTAGATACCTTAGCTTTCCGTTTTACAATTTCCTTTGCAACTTTAACAATACTTATCGTTTTTAAAATAATAAAAATAAATATTACTAAAAAAACC
>DASQIV010000042.1:0-2308 GCA_035631415.1 Pseudoneobacillus sp.
CAGGAGAAGGGCTTCCGAATTCTTGCCTGTAAATATCTAACCATTACACCGGATTTATGCCGTCTTTTATATTGGAATGGAGATGATGTTTTTGACGAGTGGTGGTGGGAATTAGAGGCAGAATTCTTTAATTTAGGGGAAAGTTTATGTATTTTGGTTCAGGGTACAGCACCATCTCCATACCACTCAGTTTCCGAACTGATTGATCAAAAGATAAAGGGAAATAACAAGCCTGAATATGCAAAGAGTGGGACCATTCGGCGTACGTTTGGAGCAAGGAATAGGATTTTTAATCTATTTCACTCTTCAGATTGTACAATGGCAGCAAAAAGAGAGGCATATTTGTTTTTTTCGAATGAAATGATCGAGAAATTAGAAAATAATAATACTCCATGTCTGCTTAAACAAAATCAAGACCGTTTTCTTGATATTACTGACACATACTTTCGAGTAAAGGAGCATTGCTTACAAGTTGGATTCATGAACCCGAAAGTGAAGAAAAGGTATAAAAATTATATTGATGAAAAGAAACTTCAGTCCAAGAGTATAAGTAACGCTAAGAAGCAAATTTGGCTATACGAAACCTTGCTGGAAGAATATCGTTTGTTCTATGAGGATATACAAGAAAACAAACTACTAAAAGTTTTGACCAATTATAGGCTTTTTCAAAAAATAGATTACGATGCTCTTTTCAATGCGTTCAAAAAAATGGGGCTAAAGCTTACAAAATGGGAACGTAGCTTGTTAAAAACAACGATGTTGGTTCCACCTAAAAACTTTAGAGTAAGATGAAGTCTTTTTTTGAGTGATTAATATATTCTAAACGTTGATTTCATTGCATAAATGAAATTTTCTAAACGATAGACTACTACCTAAAAATAAGGAGTAGTCTTTTTATGTTGTTGGAAAATATCTTCTATTTGAATAAAACGCTTCATAAAATCTATTGTCCCGTGATTAAAGCACGTGATAATATTAGAATATTATGAATTTTGTAATATTTAATTATGATAAAAAGGACAAGCTTCTTTTATCGTTCAACAGGAGAATACATAACAAGTTAATCAAATAAGGGAGGATTGAATCATGAAGAAGAGTTTAGCGGTTATATTATCTGGGGCGTTATTGTTGCTTTCTGCCTGTGGAGGGGGAAACAAGGAAGTGGGTGGAGAGGAAAAAGAGAAAGTAGTAAAAATAGGTATCACGCAAATTGTTGAGCATCCTTCTCTTGATGCAGCTAGAGAGGGGTTTATCGCAGCTCTTAAGGATGCTGGCTATGAGGAAGGAAAGAACCTAAAGCTTGATTACCAAAACGCCCAGGGAGACATGAACAATAATATGTCGATTGCTCAAAAGTTGGTTGCAGACAAGAATGATCTTATTCTAGCCATTGCAACTCCTAGCGCACAGGCTACAGTCCAGGCAACGAAGGATATTCCTATATTGTTTACCGCCATTACTGATCCGGTCGGAGCGGAGCTAGTTCAAAGTTTGGAAAAGCCGGGTGGAAATGCAACCGGTACTTCGGATACTCATCCTGATGCCATAAAAAATACGATTGCTGCGATTAAAACCTTTATTCCCGATGCAAAGAAAGTAGGCATCATTTTTAACAATGGAGAACCTAACTCTGTAGTCAATGTTAAACATGCGAAGGAAGCACTGAAGGAAGCTGGACTTGAGGCAGTTGAAACAACCGTCTCAACTAGTTCGGATGTAAAGCAGGCAGCTGAGTCATTGGTTGGTCGTGCGGATGTATTCTACATTCCAAAGGATAACACAGTAGTTTCAGCTTTAGAATCAGTCATCACTATAGCTAATGATAAAGACATCCCAACTTTTGTTGGAGAAGGTGACTCGGTGAAACGTGGGACCTTCGCATCTTATGGATTTGACTACCATGACCTAGGTTACACGACTGGTAAAATGGCAGTGGAAATTCTTAAAGGTAAAAAACCAAGTGAGATTCCTGTTGGTTTCCCGGAGAATCTGGATCTAGTAATAAATAAAAAGGCTGCTGAGGAAGAGGGAATCACCTTAACAGAAGAAATGCTAAAGGACGCTAAGATCGTCGGAGAATAATCTATACACTAGCAAAAATAACCTGTCATATTCATGGCAGGTTTATTTTGCGTTGTTTTTTTAATTGCGTAATTTGTTGTAAAAATAATCCATTTATCCCATTAAAGTCATTTTTAAAATGAAATTCAAAGGTTAAAAGGTCCTTAATTTGATTATATGGGAAGAATGTTTTGAGAGTAATGGAGGAAGAAGAGGATAAAAGAAGCATGAAAAACCACGAAAAAAT
>DASQIV010000043.1:0-7360 GCA_035631415.1 Pseudoneobacillus sp.
AGTCAGCCATACCTTCCATTGGGAAAATCCCAGCAAAAAACACCTGTGGGATAACAGCAATTGGAATAAATTGAATCATTTGAAATTCCGAAGCAGCAAAAGTAGATAATAGCGTTCCAAGTGATAATGCAACCAAGGCAAGTAACAAATTAATTAGAATTACATTCCAGATAGATCCTACCAAGACCATATCTAATACATTGATAGAAAAAACAACGACAATAACGGTTTGTATGATGGCAAAGATTCCGTAGCCAACCAAATAAGCAACGACGATCTCTCCTCTACGAATTGGTGTAGATAGTAACCTTTCTAATGTTCCTGTGGTTCGCTCTTTTAATAAGCCTATTCCAGAGATAAGAAATACGAAAAAGAACACAAAATAACCTACTAAAATTGGACTTAATATATCGAAGTAAACCGTTTCGCTATCACCATATACATAATCAGTATTGATTTCTTTTTTTGTCATGTTTATAGATGTACCTGTTTGGTTCATGACCTTAGCTTGCACTTGAGACGCTACAGCCTGATTCACCTTCATCTGTAATGCTTTAGACGTTGAAGGGTTATTATTTTCTAAGATTAATTCAAAGTTCCCCTCTTTTATTTGTAAAAGACCATCTAAATCCTCATCTACAACTAATTTTTTAGAAGCTTTCTCGTAAACCTGAACGTTTAGATCTGCTTTTTCTAGTATTTCTACAAGATTATCATCCACATTCACGACACCAAGAGTAAGTTCAAGCTCTTTACCATTAAATAGAAAATACATTAGAGTTAATATTAATAATGGAGCTACAAATAAAAGGGCTAGTGTCCGTTTATCACGAAGCATTTGTTGACAGATACGTTTAATAATTGCCCAGATTCTCATGGTTATTTCCCCCTGCCTTTAAAAATACTTCATCAAAATTTTCAGCTTGATAATAAGCCTTTAATTCTTTTGGAGATCCACTGGTTAGAATACGACCATCCCTCACCATCGCCACAACATCACATTTCTCTGCTTCGTCCATCACATGCGTCGTAACAATAATCGTTTTTTCTTCTTCCTTTTTTAAACGCATCAATTCATTCCAAATAGATAATCTTAATTCGGGGTCAATGCCAACTGTCGGTTCATCCAAAATTAATATCTTTGGGTTTTGAATCAATGCTAGGGCAAGAGATAAACGACGTTTCATCCCTCCAGAATAGGCTCCTACTTTTTTATTTAAGTCAGCTGTCAAGTTAACCAATTCTGCTGCATAGGTTATTCTCTTTTTCTGTTCTGCTCTATTCAGCTTATAAAGGGCTGCAAAAAAAGTGAGATTCTCTTTCCCCGTTAATTCTTCATACAACGCATCTGACTGCGCCATATAACCAATCTCTTGCAATATTTCAAGATTTGGCATCATTTTATCTAAAACTTGAATGGTACCTGTGTCTGCTTTATCCATACCAACAATCATTTTGACTAATGTTGTTTTACCTGCCCCTGATGGTCCAATAAAGCCATAAATTTGCCCTTTCTCGATGCTAATTGTTACATCGTTTAAGACCTCTTTCTTTCCAAAGCTTTTACTTACTTTGTCTACTTGAATGGTTTGAATCATCTGTTCATACCTCCTCATATATGGCTAAACCCTTTAAAAATGAACACCGTGTTGATTTAGTTATATTATTAAGATTACAATGCTACAACCGTTAATACAATAAACAATACATCAAAAAGTGTTCATTATTTTACACGTCTATATGGATTCAAAAATAATTTAAAAAAAGTGAAGAATGGTCTATTTGAGACATTCTTCACTTCAAAGTAGAAGGATATTAATATTAGAAATTACTTTAACCCGGCAACATACGCTGGTCCTAAAAAAGTGGTTTTCGCTAAAAACATAGCCATTTCCCGAGGAGATTTTTCCATATCATTTTCTAACCAATGTTGGATGACACCAAGATGAGCTGAACTAACATATGCCATGAGATATTCTAAAGGAACTAGAACTTCCTCTTGGTTGATTTTAATGACTAAATGCTGTAGAAAGCTTTTTTTAATAAATTCTTTTAGCTTTACTTGAAAAGAGGGATCGCCCTTTGGTCCTAAAACAACCTTTAGAAAACTAGAATTCTCTTGAAAGTATTCAAATAGCCTTACGATAAATGATATCGGTTCATTCTGATAGCTATTATTTACGACGTCTTTTGGTTCTAATTCACTTACAGTTTTTACAATCTCTTCTAGCTCTTTAAAAATTTCTTGCTCACTTTGTTCCAGTAAATCATATTTATCTCGATAGTGAATATAAAAGGTTCCACGATTTATGTCTGCCTTTGTGGTTAAATCACGAACCGTTATCCCCTCAAAACCTTTTTCTTCCATCAAAGCTGTTAGAGCGTCTCTTATCATCCGTTTTGTTCTCAGCGTTCTTTTGTCAGATATACGGTCAGACATCCTTCATACAACCCCTATTTGTTTTTTCATTTATATCACAAATTATAAATTAAGGCTTTAATGTTCATCAACATTGTGTCTAATTCCATATAAAAAAGAGGCATAGTTTCAAACTTAGCCTCTATTATATCTTTACTTATCCTTTTGCTTTATTAATCGCTTTCGATCATCGGTTTGCGGAGGCTCCTCTAACCATCCATGTTTAATCATTATATTAGCGCCATCTTCAGCATATAACGATATTTCTGGAACCAGAGAGGCATATCTTGCCCCTAGATCTCGCCTTGGACTTCCAGACATGGATGTACCGTAATTTCCTACTCCTGCAGCAATCATTGCTGAAACATGAAACATCATCAATTTATCTGAAAAAACAGGTTCTGTTGAATCAGATAGAGCTGTATCCCAGGTCATAGGAGCAGGTAAATCCTCTTTCTTTAAAATATCACTAAAGTAGTCAATATGCTTTTGAGCTATTTGCTTTCCACGCAGGAAGTACTCTCTTACTTCTTTATGTTGAGCCACTTGTGCAAATCCCGTAATTAAGGTTTTTCCGATTGCATTGGTTTGAACATTGTTGAAAAGTAAGGTAATTTCTATTGCTGTTAACGGTCTTTTATCTCCAAGAAAGCCAGCTAAAAACTGCTGTTTCTTAACAAAATCGACTTTATCCGGATTGGAAATAAAAGGAGGTCTAACATAGGTTCCTTGTTTCAACATTAATTCTCTCGTTAGATCCTGTAGACCAACTGCTGTTTTTAAAACGTTTTTAAAAAATACCACCACATCTGGTCTAGTCGCAAATCCTAATGCTACACTACTTGCAGCCATTCCTAAAATGGACATATTACGAAGGTACATTAAGGCAAAGGTATCAGAAAATAATCTTGGAGCTTTTGGAATAACATCCTGTTCAGTAAATCCAATAGGCACCGGAAATTTTTCTTCCTTAAAAAAACCCTGTAAGAAGGAGATATTTCTTTTTGAACCATTTAAAGAAAACTCTATCACGGGACGTACTTCCGGGTCTTCCACTTTTTCTAAAAAATGGGTCAAAATACATATAGAGGCTGAATCATTGATATACTGTGACCATAAAGGAGCAATTTCCCCAGCCGTCAATCGTATCTTCGTTTTATCTTCCACTTTTACACCACACTTACTGATTTTATATTGGTAGCATTCCCCAATTTTTATAAAATAATGATATATTAAATTCCGAGTCTTTCTAGTTGTTGGTCATGATACGGACTTAAAAGAAGATAAGCAATAATGGCTCCGAATAACGCATTTAGCATGTCCCATTGGGTATCCCAAACATCACCTTGCGTGCCTAAAAATGCTTCAGCTGCTTCTCCTGTCAAAAGAGCCACTATGAATTCTACTAATTCATATGTAGCACTTATCGCAAGGCATGTACTTACTACCAGAAAGGGAAGCCATTTACTTTTTCGTAGAGGGGAATTCCTCCATAAAATTTCTCTAATAATAATAGCAGGTATAAAACCTTGCGCAAAATGTCCTAATCGATCGTAATAATTGCGTTCCAAAGCAAAGGTATCTCTTATCCAGTTAAAAATTGGCATTTCCGCATAGGTATAATGCCCACCAACAAATAAAATCATACAGTGAATGAGGATAAGGATATATGAAAGCGGTGTTAATGGGTAAGATCTATATGTAGCAGCTATAACCAAGATTCCAATCAAAGCTGGTGTAACCTCTAACCACCAAGTAAAGCGGTCAGTTGGATGGATTGCAGACCACGTTAAGGAGACTACATAGATAAAAATGAGTATAAAATTATTCTTTTTTAACACGATGATAACCCTCACTAACTAGCTTATCTTTTTTCACTAACCTTCCCATTCTCGAAAAAAAAATACAACCTTTGAATTAGATTGTATTTTATATAATCGCGTTCATTTACGTTCCTTTATTATGAGATATTTTCTCCATCCTTATGGAATTCCTATCTTTCTTCATTCCCATAATGAAAAAAAGAAGTGGTAGAGCGAGACCAATAGCTACTATTAGATAGGATAGCTTTATACTCCGTTCAGCAATAAATGACACACCTAATGATACTGCAATAGAGAACGATAAGCTAAACAGAGAAACGGTTGTCATCACTCTCCCTACATATTTCTGATTGATGTTTTCAAAGACAAATATTCTAGACAGCACTTTTATATTCCCGATAAATATGCCAATAAAGACGTACATCATAAATGCCATAAAGAGATTGATGGATAGGCTAAAGAGAAATGTTGTAATGCTCAACAATAGAATGGAACTGAGCAGTATGGTTGTTTGTGTTCTTTTATTCGATATGAACGTACAGAGAACAGCCGACAATAAGCTCCCGATTCCTGCACCACTATCAATCCATCCAAGCGAAAGACCAGTTCCGTCTAATATTTTATAATTGAACGGAGCAATCAAAGCATTAATAGCATAAAAGAAGGGTAAAACTGAACTAGTTATAAGGACAAACGAAAGAGCTTTTTTGTTTGACCATAGATATTGCCAACCAGCTTGGAATTCAGATAAATAGCCCTTACTTTTTGGGTGATTTGTAACAGAGTTATTAGAGTTTTTGATTAAAAGAAATAAAAACCCTGCTATCACATAGGTAAAGCTAGCAATAAAGATGGTCATAAAGCTTCCGAGTAAATCGATTAGCATACCAGCAATTAGCGCCGACGCTAGTAGACCTACTTGCCAAGCTCCTTGAATAAATGAGATTCCCTGTCTGAATAGCTCCTGTGGTAGAACTTCTTTTAGTATACTTTCTTTTACCGGCTCTAGTATAAACCAGATGATATAGCTTAATAAAATCGTAATAAAGAAGATGAACATGTGGAATAAACCAAAATAGGCACTAATCGGAATGAATAATAGGGTAACAAATCGTGCAAAATTGGCGTAAATAGCCATTTTATATTTGTTGGACCGGTCAATAAGTACACCTACAAACGGAGCTAGTAAAACAGAAGGTAATAAAGTGAGCACTAACATTTTTCCAATTTCCATTATTGAATTGGTTTCTTTGAGCACAAGGACAATAGTAGTTAAGCCAAAAATCCCTTCGCCTAAGACCCCCATTAGAGCTGCCCAAAACAAAAAGATAAATGGCTTATTTTTTAATAACTGAGAATATAACATAGTCTTCACTCCTAAATGTATTGTTCTTCTTACATTTAGGATATAAGTAATCGGTACGTGATTGGTAATACAGAAACGATATGAGGATATAACTAGATGTTATAGCTGTGCAATTTGTTTTTCTCGTAGATAGATAATATAGTCCGTTGCGCTGCTTTTTTGACCTAATGACCAAAGCATTGCTGTCACGTTCCCTTTATGATAGGTGCCATGGTTCACAAGATGAGTGATAAGATCCTCGAGTTTATTTTCAAATTTTGCTCCAGTTGAGTTGTGGTAAACGACAAGATTTTCCAGGGTATTTTTTTCAAAATATAAACGCATATCTTCGTGGAGCCGATTGAAAGCTTCTTTAGCATGAGTGGGGTCGTTAAATCTCACGATAGAGCTATCTTCTTCGCCTTGCATGCGGCTATACCATAATTGATCAATCCGGTAAATATGTTCAAATGTTTCGCGTATGGAAGAAAAAACACTTGTTAATGGTTGGTGAAACAGTTCTACATTTTGTTCAACTAGATAATCGAGCATTCGACTAATGGACCAATTATGGTAATCAAATAATACTAGTGGCTTTTCCATGATTTTCACACCTTTTATTGTTTTTTAAAGCTCATTTTCTTGCCCTGGTTGTAATTCTATGATTTCTATTCCATAAGGCCTCGCACTATGATGTAGTCGTTCGATAATACCATTAGTTTCTGTGTAATAAGGAGGATTATCAAACGTTCTGAAATGAATAGGAATTATTTTCTTTGCTCCTAAAAGATACGTCGCCTCTACTGCTTCTTCCGGAGTTAAGCAAGCGGGCTGTTGACTTTGGCGCTTCAAACCTTTCACTTCTAAAATAGGGCCATTAACTGGCATAAACGTGCAATGGAACGGGCCAAATTGATTTTCTATTCTCCACCAATTTCCATGCCAGAGGGTATCACCACAATGAATAATCGTATGGTTGAGATCCTTTATAACCCAAGAAACCTGTGGAGAACCGTATCCATCAGCAGAATACGTTGGAATCATTTGGAGCTTATGATTAAGGTGATACACCTCGTTTTCCTGTAATCCGGTTACGTTTGAAAATCCCCATTTCTCAACGGATTCCTTTGAGTTTATTGGAACATATATCGACGTTTCTGCTCCAAAGCATTCTAGAATACCCTTTGCGTCAAAATGATCTGGATGAATATGCGTGATAAGGATGGCATCTGGTTGTGTGAGATTACTAAGTTTATAGATTTCTTCCTTTGCAGCTCCTAATCGAGCCGCTAATGGTTTATCCTGATTAACTGGTTCGTTGTTTAGAGGATCTATGAGTATAGTTATTTCTTCAGAGACCACTTGTATTCCTGCCCAAGATAATTTAGTTATTTTCATTTTACGCCACTCCTTTTTTCCATAATTTAACACCTACAATAATCATATTATAAGTGAGTAGTTTTTTGCAACTAAGTAATTTTAAAAAAGTCATTGAATTGAATTTTGACAGAGGGAGTGATGCTTTTAATGAGGAAAAAGGACGCAAGAACAAAAAGCGCAAGCGCCTTGAACAAGGAAAAAAGCAGTTCATTTTTTCCCAGCCCCGACAAGCAAATGTTCTCTAATCCATGGAGTCCGTTCTTTGACTTCTTGGATTAGAGGTTATTTGACCTCGAGGGGCTAGGCAGGAAGAAATGAAGTACTTTCTTCCCCGCTGGAGCTGGATTACTATAAACTAGTTTATAAGTTATCCACAACTTGTTATTTTATAAA
>DASQIV010000044.1:0-2474 GCA_035631415.1 Pseudoneobacillus sp.
TTGCCCATTTCATTCATCATGTCGCAACATTTATCCAAGTTTCCAATTTAATTGTTCTATTAACAGAAGATGTGTTAAAAATAGTTGAGTCTAAAATTTCTTTAGTTGAACAACAAGAACATGTTTTTTTACTAAAAGATATTTATCTCATTCCACCATCTTATAAAATGAAAACGGATATTTATAGTAAGAAATATGGGTATCTTCAACTATTAGATTACAATGAGTTGTTAAGATTAGCAGTAAAAAATAATCAAATCATAGAGATCAATCAAAAAATTGGTCAATTTATTACGCAAAATCATAGTATCTTAACTGTTTATCATCAAAAGGAAGCGTTATTGGAGGATTATCAACCGATAATTACTGTTGGGAGAGAAAGAACAACGATGCAAAATGAAGAATTTGCATTGAGAAAAATTGTTGAAATTACCCTCCGAGCTATTTCACCAGCCATAAATGATCCGAACACGGCTATTGATTGTATTCATCATCTTGGATTGGCATTAGGGGAGGTATGTCGGTTAGATGGTCATTACCTCATCTATAATGATTACCAATCTAAGGCTAGAGTCATCGTACCACAAAAGCCTTTTCAAGAGATTTTATACTTAACCTTTTATCAAATTAGTTATTATGGCAGGGAAGATATATCTGTTATTTTGGCCATCTTAGAAGCACTAAAGATAATTGTAGAAAAGGGGAGTAAAGAAATCAAAAGGATTGTATGGGGTTTTAGTCATTACATATTAGAAGGAGTCAATTTCGAGCAATTAAGACAATTAGATCAGAAAAATATACAAGATAAAATTTCAGGTTTGAAAAAACTTTGTCAAACCGATTAAAATTAATCTTAATGGTGTCAGGGAACTTTCAAAGTGGATTATTGTCTATAAGAGTCCCTGACACTTTTTATTGCAGGAAATCGTTAAGTCTTATCGTCTTTATTGTTTTGAAAAATAACTTATAAGTTCTTAGTAAATAATTTCAATTCTTCTGTTTCATGGGGCATTTTAATAAGTGAATCAAAATGAAAGCCAAGTTTAATGAGGAGCTTTTGAGAGTTAACGTTATCTAAAGTGGTGATGGCTACAATTTTATGAAGAGAAAAGGCTTGTTTACCATATTGAACAACAGCCTCGGCAGCTTCGAACGCATATCCTTTACCTGTAAATTCAGGCAAAAAGGCAAAACCGATATCAACATACTGTAAGGAGATTCGTTTGATAAGACCACACAATCCTATCGGAACGCCTGATTCTTTTAACGATACGACGTACAATCCAAAACCATAGTCCTTATACATTTGAATAGGTCCGGACTGGATATACTTCTTTGCGTCCTCCTCGGTTTTTACTCCTTTATCACCAATATACTGAATCCAAGAAGGTTCATTAAGCAGTCTTAGGATAAACATTGTGTCTTCGATTGTCACTTTGCGGATTAAAAGTCTCTCTGTTTGAATTAAGCTCATATTTGCATCTCCTTTATTCACATATATCTTCTATATATATCAGTGTCTTTCTGCGTTTTGTTCAGAATCTAACCTTAGAATGAAACACGAATTTAAGGTTCGTCAACCCTGGGTGTAAGGGAGGATATAAATTCTTCTATTAAAGAAAAAAATGTTTCATACAATAGCTTCATTTAAGGTATAAATCACTAATTCTATTTATATTTTTGATACGCCTCGTTCAGAAGTTGTGCGATCGTTTCATCGTCTTTTTGAAAACCTAATATTTGTGTTAACCGTGTAAGTTGATGGTGAGAACTATCCGCTAAAAACAGACTTAGTAATTTTCCATTAGGTACCTCTTGATAGTTTTTTGCTGGCTTATTATTCGTTAACGAAACAAGATGCTCTCGTTCCTTTTTAGCGAGTTCCATAGCCTCTTTAGCGGTTTTAACTTGTTTTCTAGACCAGTGGCTTGCAATTTTTTCGATATGATTCTTGTTTAATTTAAAGTCTGATGATATCAATAATGAATGTAGCAATACATTCACAACACCAGGAGAAAGCTTTTGCTTGAAAATAATCTGTTCGACTATTTGCAAATCACTTATAGCTGGTTCGGCACCTGAAGCTAAATCTTTAAGCATTTGTCGAGGGGAAGTAGTTTCAAAATAGACTCTTATTTCCTCCTCTTTAGTTTTCGGTTCATCCTCTATATTTCTTTCTCGTTCTTTTTGATCAACTATACCTTGTGTTGAGTTAGTAACAGCAAACTTATAATATTCCCTTGCTACATTACGTAACTTATCCTCATTTATGAATCCGTCCAATTCTAAGGAAGCTTGAACTACCTTTGACATTTCAATTGAAGATAAGCTATACAAGAAAGCTAATTGACGAATGGTCTCTATTAAAGACTCAGTAAAGTTTACCTTTACTAAAGAGGAATTAAGAAGTGATGAAAGTTCATCGAAATCAAATGGATTCATTGTATTTGACATTTATTTAAACCTCCCCAAAA
>DASQIV010000045.1:0-4624 GCA_035631415.1 Pseudoneobacillus sp.
ATCCCATTCAATTTCTTTCGCTTCAACAAAATGTTCTAAAATATGTTCACCAAGAGCTGAAGTAATGACTTCATCCGCTTTTAAACTTTCTAAAGCTTGCGATAAAGTAGCTGGTAGATCATAAACACCTTCTTCAATACGTTCTTCCTTCGTCATCACATAAATATTACGGTCAACCGGAGCAGGAGGAGTTAATTTATTTTTAATTCCATCCAGGCCAGCTTTTAATAAAACAGCTAAAGCAAGGTAAGGATTAGCAGCCGGGTCAACGCTACGCACCTCTACACGAGTACTCATTCCACGTGATGCAGGGATTCGAATTAATGGTGAACGGTTTTGAGCTGACCATGCTACATAGCAAGGTGCTTCGTATCCAGGCACTAATCGCTTATATGAATTTACTAATGGATTTGTTACTGCTGTAAAGTGTGGAGCATGCTTTAATATCCCAGCAATGAACTGTTTTGCTGTCTCGCTTAACTGTAACTCTGCACCTGGATCAAAGAATGAATTCTCCCCATTTTTAAATAGTGAAAGATTGCAGTGCATTCCTGAACCGTTTACTCCGAATAGTGGCTTTGGCATAAACGTTGCATGTAAACCATGTTTACGAGCAATAGTTTTTACTACCAATTTAAAAGTTTGAATATCATCACATGCTTTTAAGGCATTAGCATATTTGAAATCAATTTCATGTTGTCCTGGTGCAACCTCATGGTGTGATGCTTCAATTTCAAAGCCCATTTCTTCTAATTCTAGTACGATATCACGGCGGCAATTTTCCCCTAAATCTATCGGTGCTAAATCAAAATATCCCGCATTATCGTTTAACTCTAGAGATGGTTCACCTTTTTGATCTAATTTAAAAAGAAAGAATTCTGGTTCAGGCCCTAAATTGAAATGAGTAAAGCCTAACTCTTCCATTTCCTTCAATACACGTTTTAAGTTATTACGCGGATCTCCTGCAAATGGTGTACCATCAGGATTATAGATATCACAAATTAAACGTGCAACTTTACCTTTTTCTGCTGTCCAAGGGAATACAACCCAAGTATCTAGATCCGGAAATAATAACATATCTGACTCTTCAATACGAACAAATCCTTCTATAGAAGAACCGTCAAACATCATTTTGTTATCTAACGCTTTATCTAATTGACTAACAGGGATTTCTACGTTTTTAATCGTTCCTAAAATATCCGTAAATTGCAAACGAATAAATTTCACATTATTTTCTCCTGCTAAACGCTTAATGTCTTCTCTTGTAAACTTAGCCATCTTAAAAATCCTCCTAAAGTTTAAATGAATTCTGGTTTTGGCTTTGGTTGTTCATTTTCAATTTCAAAATAGAGTCTCAATGAAAGAATCGGGACATATCACCTTGTCTTAAGGATGCCCTATTGAAGCGACCTGGTTGCATAAGTTCATTCCGCAATACTTTTCGCAATTCCTCATTCGATAAATCTCGCCTTACTTTTTCTGCCTCACGCTTCATTTCTTGAGTCAATTCTTGTTGTTCGTGAACAGTAAATAGCTTCTTTATTCCTGCCATATTAACCCCTTGATCAATCAAATCTTTAATTTCAAGAAGTTTATCAATGTCGATTAAGGAAAAAAGTCTTCTATTCCCATCTGTCCTTGCTGGAGAAATTAAATTATGTTCTTCATAGTATCGAATTTGTCTAGCAGTTAAATCCGTAAGCTGCATGACAGTACCGATTGGGAACAATGGCATCGAACGGCGAATTTCCTTTCCGCTCATGATGTCTTCCTCCTAATAATTATTTTATGAGATTAGTATATTCTATGTAAACTATAGTGTCAATCTCATGTTAGATTATCTTACATGGTTTTTTCTTTCTTTTATTTTGTCCTAAAACTTTTTAAAAAAACATAAAGACAACTATTTGAACTGTTGTCTTTATGTTTCATCCTCATAATTTAACTAAGTCTTTTTCCATTAAATGATTTAATGCAATACAAATAGCTATTTTAACATGGGAATAGGTTAGTCCCCCTTGTACATATGCCACATAGGGAGGTCTAGTTGGTCCATCCGCTGTTAATTCAATACTTGCCCCCTGAATAAATGTCCCCGCTGCCATGATGACATCATCCTCATAACCAGGCATGTAGCTTGGGTATGGTGTTACATGAGAATTTATTGGTGATGAAAATTGAATGGCTTGGCAAAAAGCTACCATCATATCTCGATTATCAAATTGAACAGATTGGATTAAGTCAGTTCTTTTTTTGTTCCATTTTGGTTCAGAATTCATTCCTAATTTTTCAAGAATTGCTGCTGTAAAAACAGCTCCCTTTAAAGCTTGTCCAACTACATGTGGTGCTAGGAAGAATCCCTGATACATTTCTTGTAAGCTGTATAAAGATGCTCCAGCTTCTGCCCCTATCCCTGGAGAGGTCATTCTGTAGGAACAGGCTTCGACCCACTTGCTTTTACCAACGATATAACCACCCGTTTTAGCAATGCCTCCACCAGGATTTTTAATTAAGGAACCTGCCATCAAATCCGCGCCAACATGGCAGGGTTCCAAATCCTCTACAAACTCCCCGTAGCAATTGTCAACAAAAACAACCACATCTGACTTTATTTCTTTAACAAATCGAATCATCTCTTTTATTTCTTCAATCTTAAAAGATGGTCTGGTCGCATAACCTTTTGACCGTTGAATACCAATCATTTTTGTATTTGGTTTTATCTGCTTAGCAACCTCATCGAAATCAACTTTACCTTCATTTGTAAGCGAAACACTTTGATATGTAATCCCGAACTCTTTTAAAGAGCCGATACCACTACCACGAATCCCCACTATTTCTTCTAATGTATCGTAAGGCTTGCCTGTTATATATAAAAGTTCATCACCGGGTCGCAGTACACCAAATAAAGCAATACTTATAGCGTGTGTCCCTGAAATAATTTGCGGCCTCACTAACCCGCTTTCAGCTCCAAATACCTCCGCATAAATTTTTTCTAATGTATCCCGACCAATGTCATCGTACCCATAACCAGTAGAAGGAATAAAATGGGAATCACTAACTTTATGATTTTGGAAGCTTTTTAACACTCTATATTGATTTACATCAATCCGTTCTTCGATTTCTTGATGAATTGGACGAATTTGATTTTCCACTTCTAGGACTAGAGGCCCAAGAATATCCCCATTTTTTAAATGTTGAAACATAGTTGTATTACTCCATTCTAGACTTTATATTTTAATAATTGACCGCTAATTTGGTGATCTTTTAAGGCAAAACCTTGACATTTATATAAATCTTGTTCCTCATTATAAGATAATTCTCTTAGGATGGTTTCATTTTTTAATAAAGACAAGAGTTTCCCTTCTGAGGAAGGTACATTTACATGATAAGGCTCCATCATCCCGATAACCAATTCATCAATCTTTCGTTTTAAATTTGATTGGTCCTCCTCATCAAAAGCACTAATTAAGATTGCATTCGTGTTTGCACTTGGTACAAAATCAGGATGTTGCATATCACGTTTATTATATACCGTTAATTGAGGAATTTGCTCAATATCTAATTCCTTAAGTATTTTGTTTACCGTCTGTTCTTGTTGATAGTAATCTTGATTAGACATATCAACAACATGAAGAAGAAGGTCTGCTTCCTTCGCTTCTTCTAATGTTGACCGAAAAGCTGCAACAAGTGTAGTTGGAAGGTCTTGGATAAAACCTACCGTATCTGTTAACAAAGTAATATAACCACTTGGTAATATCATTTTTCTTGTCATTGGGTCCAGTGTTGCAAATAGTTGATTTTCTTCATAAGAATCTGCCTCTGATAAACGATTAAATAATGTTGATTTTCCAGCATTCGTATAACCAACTAAAGCCATTTGAAACACTTTGTTCTTTTTCCGTCTTTCCCGATATCGGTCACGATGATGTACAATGACTCGCAGCTGTTCTTTAATATCATCAATTCTACGACGAATATGACGACGATCTGATTCTAACTTGGTTTCCCCAGGACCACGAGTCCCAATACCTCCCCCAAGTCTGGATAGAGCTGTACCTTGGCCCATCAATCTTGGCATCAAATATTGCAACTGAGCAAGTTCTACCTGGAGCTTCCCTTCCTTTGAGCGGGCTCTCTGAGCAAAGATATCTAAAATAAGCTGAGTTCTGTCAATAATGCGAGCATTTAAATGAGCAGAAAGATTTCTATTTTGACTTGGTGAAAGCTCATCATTAAAAATGATTAAATCTGCTTCTAGTTCTTCTGCCAATGCTTTTAATTCTTCAACTTTTCCTTTACCTATATATGTAGCGGGATGAACTCTCTCTCTTTTTTGACTTATAGAACTTAGGACTTTCCCCTTTGCCGTTTCCGTCAATGATGCTAATTCATCTAATGAATATTGGAATCTAATGTCATCTTCTGATGTCTGACAACCAACAAGAATCGCTCTTTCATATTCTGTATTTTTTTCCAATTTATCACCCTTCTTTCCATGATTTTCTTATCTTTACATAATACCAAAAATAACCCTTAAATAAAAATAACTTTCCCCCTCTAAAGCAATGGGTGTCACCCCCCTACTTCACCGCATTCACGCACTGGGGGTCTGACCCCCAGTGCG
>DASQIV010000046.1:0-2087 GCA_035631415.1 Pseudoneobacillus sp.
TTGAATATCTGTACTGTGATACAGAATTAAGAAAAGCATTAATTAATAATTTAAATGCAAGAGACTACTCTAATCAATATGAGTTAGAGAAACTATACAGCCTAGTATAGAAGATGTTATTACAGTAAGAAAAACGGACGAATGGGATCGTTCGTTTTTTCTATTAGTTTATTATAAGGTGTGACTAAATTGAAAGATACCATTCAAAAGCTATGGGCACTTTTTAATCAGCGGGAGAAGAAAAAGTTATTATTACTTTTGTTTATGATGATTTTAGCAGCTGTGTTTGAAACAGTAGGGATTGGCTTGATTGTTCCATTTGTTGGGATTGTTACAAATCCAACAATGATCCATGAACAAGCCATGTTATCAAAGGTTTATGATTTACTAAGTTTCCAATCTACTAATGCATTTATTTTATTTGGTGTTGTAGTTTTACTATCCATTTTTATTATTAAGAACGCCTATCTACTGTTTTTTTTCAATGTGCAATATAGAGTTATTTTTAATCAAAGAGTAAAACTATCAAGAGCTATGTTTAAGGAGTATTTGACGAAAC
The DNA here is from genome assembly GCA_035631415.1 of Pseudoneobacillus sp. Taxonomy (GTDB): domain Bacteria; phylum Bacillota; class Bacilli; order Bacillales; family Cytobacillaceae; genus Pseudoneobacillus. The sequence goes on from DASQIV010000046.1 coordinate 560, forward strand.
CATATACTTTCCACTTACAACGGAATTCTGCTGAATTATTAAGAAATGTAAATGGGGAAGTTACGAAGGTCTTTGGAGGAATTTTACTATCAGGCTTTCAATTACTAACAGAAATACTTGTACTTCTCTCTATATTATCGTTACTAATTATCACTGCCCCTTTGGCTACTTTAACTTCTGGAATATTGTTGGGTGGAAGTGTACTGGTATTCTTTAAAATCTTCCGTAAAAAAATTACTCATTTAGGCAAGGAAGAACAAAGAGTTAATAGAGAAGTAATTAAATGGGTTAATCAAGGATTAGGCGCAAGTAAAGAAGTTAAAGTTACTGGAAAAGAGAACTACTTTGTGAATATGTATGATGAACAAAGTAGAATACTCGCTAGCAACACGATTTATAAAAGTATGTTAGACCAAGTTCCAAGGCTGTTTATCGAGACGTTATTAGTTGCAGTTGTCCTTATTACTATGATTATTACTGTATTTCAAGGCACAGACACATCTAAATTAGTTGCCACTATGTCCCTTTTTGCAATGGCCGCTTTTCGTCTAATGCCTTCCATAACTAGAATCGTTGCAATGCTAACATCGATTCGGTTTAGTCAACCGGCTTTGGAGGTTATCTATAATGACTTAATTAAAGATCATAAGGGTAACAATTCAATTCTTGAAGAATCAGCGATGGAACTAAAAAATCCAGTCAAAGTGAATCATAGTGAAAAGACCTTTCGTTATTCTATTAATTTAGAAAATGTATATTTCCGATATCCTAATCAAGAGGAGTATTCTATTAGAAACCTTTCTCTAACCATTCCAATTGGGCATTCCGTTGCTTTTGTTGGTACATCTGGTGCAGGTAAAACGACCATCATTGATATCATACTTGGTTTATTGGAACCGGAAAAAGGTCGAATATGTGTGGATGGAAAAGATCTAAATGAACTTTTATCAGTGTGGCAAAATAAAATTGGGTATATTCCACAATCCATTTTTTTATCAGATGATACGATTCTAAAGAATGTGGCCTTTGGAATATCTGATAAAGAAATCGATGAAGCGGCTGTTCTAAGGGCAATTGAAGATGCACAATTAAAAGAATTTATTGACACACTTCCAGAAGGATTAGATACCGTTGTTGGAGAGAGGGGAGTAAGGCTTTCTGGTGGACAACGTCAACGGATTGGAATTGCTAGAGCCTTATATCATAATCCTGAAATCATCTTTTTAGATGAAGCAACCTCAGCTTTAGATAACGAGACTGAAATAGAAATTATGAAAGCCATTGATGGTCTTAAAGGTCAAAAGACATTAATTATTATTGCTCATAGATTAAGTACGATTGAAAATTGTGACATTGTATTTAAGGTGGAGAAAGGTAAGTTAGTATCGGTTGAGAACAAACTGAGACAGACTATGTAAGGGAAATTATTATGTATTAAAACTTTAGGAAGGAGGTAAATAATGGTCCCAAAAATTAGTGTAGTTATTCCTGTTTATAATGTTGAAAAATATTTACGTCGGTGTGTGGA
>DASQIV010000047.1:0-6776 GCA_035631415.1 Pseudoneobacillus sp.
AGGACATGAAATTTTACATGGGACAGTAGTGAGAAAGCCGTGGCTACGTGATTTATTAGGAGCAATTGCTTTTTGGCCGTTAAGTACTGGCCCAAAACTTTGGAGAAAATGGCACAACCTTACACATCATGTACATACTCAGGATTCGGAAAAAGACCCGGATGCATGGCCAACTTTTGAAAAAATTGCACAAAGTCGATTTTTAAGATGGATTTATAAGCTGCCTTTTCAATTCAGAGCTTTTACTAGTTTTATGTCATTAGCCATTACCTTTACGATGCATTCTTCAAAAATGTTTATCCTTTACATTAAGGAATTCCATCCGAAAAATCGTGCAACGATTTGGGTGCAGTTAGTCCTACCCTGGGCAACTTGGATTGGACTATTACTTATAATGGGGCCGATAAAGTGGATATTTGCTTTCTTAATTCCACTCTTTATTGCTAATTTTATCGTGATGGGCTATATATCAACGAATCACCGATTAAACCCTATAACGGAAGTTAATGATCCGTTAGCCAATAGTTTAACGGTAACAGTACCGAGATGGGTTGATGTTCTTCACTTTAATTTTTCTTACCACACAGAGCATCATTTGTTCCCAGGAATGAATCCAAAATATTATCCACTTGTGAAAGAACACATCAAAAAAATGTGGCCAGAACGTTACTTTGAAATGTCGCTCATTAAAGCCTTAGTGGCTCTTTGGAAAACACCAAGGCCATATTTATCACAACATGAAATGATTGAGCCTAAAAAAGGACTTGTCTTTGGTTCATTAGGTCACGGATTAGATCCAAAGAATATTCAACATCAAAGAATAGAAGAAAAAATAGAGTAAAGATGTTCATTGACGGAAGTTGAGAAAAATTGATATACTCAGATAATTAAATAGAATCTCTTATCCAGAGTGGTGGAGGGACAGGCCCTTTGAAACCCGGCAACCTGCTTTTGTGAGGTGCTAAATCCTGCAGATTTTCATCTGAAAGATAAGAGGAGGAACGGCAAAGAACCTCTTCTTTTGGGAAGAGGTTTTTTTATTTTGAAAAAGAAGGTGTTTAGGATGGGTAAACATTTTAGTACTGAAGTTCTGCATAGTGGAAAAAAGAATCAGCGTCATATCAAAAGTAAAGTAACTCCAATCTATCAAACCTCTGCTTTCGTTTTTAATGATTTAGAGGAATTAGAAGGTTACTATCATGGGAATGGCCAATATTTATATTCTAGAACAGCTAACCCTAACACGGATGAATTAGCGGAAGCAGTTGCCCGTCTAGAGGGTGCACCAGATGGTGTCGCAGCTTCTTCAGGATTGGCAGCCATTTTAGCTGGTGTGTTAGCCGTTGCCAAAAGTGGAGATCATATTCTTGCAGCAGATGACTTGTATGGTGGAAGTTTTCACATGTTGAAAGCTGAATTATCTGATCTAGGGATAGAATCAACCTTTGTTTCTTTTTCCAATCCAGAATTAGTTGAAAAGTCTATTCAACCTAATACGAAACTATTATATACAGAGTCGATTACGAATCCGCTTCTAAGAGTAGAAGACCTAGAAGTTGTTATCCAGTTAGCGAAAAAATATAATCTTTACACGTTGGTTGATAATACGTTTGCCACTCCTTATCATCTTAAGCCTTATACAATAGGGATAGATTTAGTGGTTCATAGCGCAACGAAATATATTGGTGGACACAGTGATATCACTGCTGGAGTGTTAGTAGGTAGAAAAGATTTACTTGAAAAAGCAAGGTCAAAAGTGGTTAATCTTGGCGCAAATGTAAGTCCATTTGAGGCTTGGCTTACAACGAGAGGCTTAAAAACACTTGCTCTCCGGATGGAAAAACAATCTAAAAATGCGATGCAACTTGCGGAAGCCTTTCAAGGTAACCCATATATACGTAAAGTCTATTATCCATTTGGTGTAAAGGAAGATGGATTTGGAGCAATGGTAACAATTGAGTTAGATAAGACGAAGGTCGAGGTCGAGTCATTTTTTCGTTCTCTTGGCTGGATAAAAATTGCCCCAACTTTGGCAGGTGTGGAAACAAGCGTCTCACATCCATTAATTACTTCACATCGAGCACTTCCAGCAGAAGCGGTGGAAGCATTAGGGATTACAAAAGAGGTTGTTCGAATTTCAGTTGGCATCGAACATATTGAAGACATCTTAACTCAGTTTAATGAGGCAATTGAAAAAGCACTACTTAAATAATTGTTGGAAGAGGTGCGACTTATAGATGTCACAGCCTTGGTCTCCTGAAGTAACCATAACAGCTAGTGAAGCGAAACGATTAATTGAACAACAATTTCCTCCATTAAAGCCTGTCGCGATTACAGAATTAGGCAAGGGTTTTGATAATACTGTTTTTATAGTCAATGAACAGTATGTCTTTCGATTCCCAAGAAAAGAAATTGCTGTGGAACTCCTAAATACTGAAAATCAATTACTACCTTTATTAGTTCATGATCTAAACATTGATATTCCGGAGCCCATTTTTTTTGGTCAAGCAACGGAAGCCTACAAATGGCCATTTACAGGGTATCGTCTTGTAAAAGGGAAATCTCCAGGTGAGATAAAAAATGAGGTGCGTGTAAGGTCAGCAGAATCTTTGGCATTATTTTTGAAAAAACTACATCAATTTCCGGTGGAAAAAGCAAAAAAAGCTGCGGTTCCGCCTGATCGGCTGAATCGAACTAATATTGGTAAACGAAGAGATAAATTAATAGAAAATGTGAAAAAAGCCGCCGAGCTTCAACTAATTGATAATGCTCAAACGGCTTTTCAATGGATAGAGTCTCTAAAGGATGTGGAACTTGATTCACGTCTAACCCTTGTACATGGAGATTGTCATATTCGAAACATACTAGTCGATGAAAATGGAATCATTTCCGGAATCATTGACTGGGGAGATACTCATATTGGACATCCAGCTATTGATATATCAATCGCTTATAGCTTTTTACCACCGAGTGGTAGGGAGAAATTTTTTCAAATATATGGAGAAGTATCGGCTGAAACAAAGATGGCAGCTAGATTTTTCGCTTTTTATGTTTCGGTACTGCTTGCGCTTTATGGTCATGATGTAAAGGATAAACGATTAGTTTCAAGTGCTAAGGAAAGTATGAAACTCTCATTGAGTTAATCCTTTTCTTTTGGTAAGGGATCTACACGAGTAGCATCATCTGAATGTAAGGCGTTTTTTAAACCGTAAACAAATATCCCGCAAATAAAGCCTAAACAAATAATAAACCCGATAGTGGTAATCCACCATATGGACATAAAAACCCCTCCTTTCTAAAAGATATGCAAGGAGGGATTTTTTTTGCTCATTAACACGATGTAAATATAAAAAAGGAAAATGTATATCTATTTGTTTTGCGCCATAATAGAATTCGTTCAATTTCGTAACAATAATAGGTAACAAATATTAATGTGACAAAAGGATGAAGTCTAATGCGTAAAATGTTTCTTTTACTATTCATGATTCTAACGTTATGTCTTCCAACCCAAGCTTTTGGGAAGAAGGAAGTGCCTATTTTAGTTTACCATTCAATTGATGAATTTAAGGGACATGGTTCAAAGGAATTGTATGTGACACCTGTAAATTTTGAAGAGCAAATGAAGTATTTAAAAAGCAATGGTTATACCTTATTAACGTTTGACCGTTGGGGAGAAATAGATAAGGTGAACAAACCTATTTTTATTACCTTTGATGATGGATACAAAAATAATCTAAATGCGTTTGATATTTTTCAAAGGCTGAAGGGTGACGATTTTCATCCTGTGGCTACCATTTTTGTCATATCAGACTTCATAGACCGACCTAATCGTTTAACAAAAGCTGATTTAAAAAGGATGTCTGATTCGGGATTCTTTTCCATTCAATCACATACGGCAACCCATCCTGATTTGACAAAAATTCAAAACTTCGAACATGAACTTAAAACTTCGAAAGAGGAAATTGAACAAATAGTAGGTAAGCCTGTATTTGCGATTTCTTATCCTTTTGGAAATTTCAATGATCGAGTGGTGGAGGAGACGAAAAAGTATTATCGATTTGGATTAACGACGACACCGGGTCCATATATAGAAAGCGGGATGAAAAAGGATCTTTACCTTTTGCCAAGATCATACGTAAAATATTCAACGACGTTAGAGGATTTTGCAAAGATGGTTAAGAAAAGGCAATAAAAGCACAGTTGCTTTTTACAAAGAATACACAAAACAGAGAAATCTATTCTCATGAGAAGGAATCTTTTTCTAAAAAGAGAACTAGTATGAATATTCTTTTTAGAAGAGGGATGAAAAAATGAAATATAAAGTATCCAATAATATCGGGTTTCAGGTAAAAGATGTGGAACGTGCTAAACAATTTTATGAAAGTGTATTAGGTTTTAAACAACCAGAAAAAAGCGATGTGACTGAAATCGAGTTTAAAACGGATCATAATACTATTTTTTTAATTCCTGGTAACGAGAATCTTGGTCCAGTTATGGAAGTTTTCGTTGACGACTTAGAAGAAGCTAAGAAGCATTTGTTAGAAAATGGTTGTGAAATTGTTCGGTGGAGAGGGAAGGGGCAAGATTGCTACGTTAAGGACCCGTTTGGCATGATTTTTAATGTTTGGGAAGAAAAATGAAAAAAAGAGGTCACCTAGACCTCTTTTGATTTTTTTGTATAATAACTTACCTTTTTTAAGTTAACACCAACAAAGGTTTCAAGGATACATTGGCCACCAGCGATGGATAAAATCAGGACTATGATTGACGTGAACTTTGGAAAAAGTAGATAGCCTCCACCGATTAAAATTGCACTCCAAACTCCTGCACACCAATAACAGTTTAATAAATACCCGAACATATTTTTAGGGACATCCTTTATTTCGGTGCCTTGTTCGGTTTTAACCTCTTTTTTTTCCATAAAAGGCTTTCGCATAAACTCAGTAATCTTATCAAAAACGATAAGATGGGTTAACCGATAGCTTGCTAAAATAAGCATTAAATAGGTCATCCAAGACAGCTCGAACATGAACAAAACTCCTGACTAAACAATTATGTTAGTAGGGTTTACTCATTTCTTTGAAATATGCAATCTTAATAACCCATTTCGTCCATCACTTCAAGGAGTAAATCAGGTCTGTTTGTCATGATTCCGTTTGCGCCATTTTGTAGCAAAGTTTTCATGGTTTCCTTATCATCAATGGTCCAATACTGCACGTTGACGTTTCTTCGCTTCGCTTCCTTTATCACACTAGGGGTTGCCAAATTAAAAATACTTGCTTCTGTCGGAATTTGAAAAGCATCTGCCTTTGGTCTATAAAGATTAGCTAAAAAGAACTTCTTTAAGATGATGAATTTTCGAATTTCAGATTCGCCAGCAGCCATTGCCACTTTACCATTTGATATTTCTTGAAAATGGTCCACAATTTTTTGATCAAATGAAGCAACGATGATTTCGTTTTCCTTCTTATAGTCTTGGATTAACTTCCACAGTTTTTCGGATATTTCATTGATGCGTTCTGGGGGATTATCATCTTTAATTTCAATAACCATTCTCATGCTAGGGAAAGCTTTAAAAAGCTCCTCAACTGTTGGAATATAGGCACCTTTACCACGGTATGATTGTTTTCCATTTAAATCTTTAAAATGATAGCCGGCATCAAGCTTTTGAACCTCTTCTAATGTGAGCTCCGATACAAGCCCAGTCCCATTGGTAGTCCGATCAACACTAGGATCATGAATCGTAACTAATTCTCCATCCTTTGTAATATGGATATCCGTTTCAAGTACATCCACTCCTAAATCGACAGCATGTTGAAAAGCCATCATCGTATTGGAGGGTGCTAATAACTCCCCACCCTGATGGGCAATAACAAGAGGCTGTTCTGATGTGAAGAAAGGTAAATCTGGTCGTTTGTGTACAGGACCAAAATTTAAAAATAGATAAGATATAGTAATAAAAATAAGGCCAACAATACTCCACTTTTTTAATTGTTTCTTTCGAGAATGAGGACGATTAATCTCTATTCCAGTTTGATTCACCCAAGTTTCCTCCAAACGTTTTAATTCCATTATAACTTCTATGAAATTCTTCGTATATTTTATTTTGCAACTCCAAATTCTATAATTGGAGGTGTGCGAAATGTTCAAAAAACATATATGGATTTGTTTCGCCTTAATGGTTTCATTGTTGACTGTTCCAACTATTTCACATGCACAACAGACTTACACGGTACAACCAGGAGATTCACTTTGGAAAATTGCTGTACGTTATCAGGTAGGAATATCTGAACTAATTGCTGCTAACCGTCAATTTCCAAACCCTAATCTGATTTATCCGGGTCAAAAGGTTAATATTCCAAACTTTGATGCGATCAAGAGTCTTGAAAATCAAGTGATTCAATTAACCAATCAGGAACGTGCGAAAAATGGATTGAAACCATTGGCCGCTAACTGGGAATTGTCCCGTGTTGCTCGCTATAAGTCAAACGATATGAGAGATAAAAATTACTTCTCCCATACTAGCCCAACCTACGGCTCACCATTTACGATGATGAAGAATTTTGGTATTACCTATCGTAGTGCAGGGGAAAATATTGCAGCTGGTCAAAGAACGCCACAGGAAGTAGTGAACTCTTGGATGAATAGTCCAGGTCATCGCGCAAACATTTTAAGTGCAAACTTTAATCAAATTGGAGTAGGGTATTCAAGTGGTGGTTCATACGGAACCTATTGGACCCAAATGTTTATCCAAAAATAAAATATGAATCAGTCTT
>DASQIV010000048.1:0-7371 GCA_035631415.1 Pseudoneobacillus sp.
AGATATTATAAAGCCAAAAGATGTCACAATTGGATATCTAGCTCAAAATACCGGTTTAGAATCCAACCTTTCTATATGGGAAGAAATGCTTACAGTCTTTTTACCCTTACAGCGAATGGAAAAAGACTTACGTCTACTTGAAGAAAAAATGTCTAATCCTTCTGTTTTGGAGGATTCAGTTCAATATGAACGCGTTTTAAAGGAATATGACATCCTCCAAGTAAAGTTCAAGGAATCTGGTGGATATCAATACGAAGCAGATATACGTTCTGTTCTACATGGACTAAACTTCCAGACATTCGACCATAGTACCAAGATTGCCACCTTGAGTGGAGGTCAAAAAACACGTCTTGCCTTAGGGAAGCTTCTTTTAACAAAGCCTGATATTTTAATCTTGGACGAGCCTACCAACCATTTAGATATTGAGACACTCTCATGGCTTGAACAATATTTACAAACGTATGATGGTGCTATTTTAATTGTTTCGCATGACCGCTATTTTTTAGATAAAGTCGTGACACAGGTATATGAAATGTCTCGGAAACAAATCCAAAAATTTGTTGGGAACTATAGTGCCTACCTTGATCAAAAAGCAGAGCAGTTTGAAAGAGATATGAAGCAATTTGAAAAACAACAGGATGAGATTGCCAAGCTTGAGGATTTCATAAGTCGTAATTTGGCACGGGCATCGACGACAAAAAGAGCCCAGTCTCGAAGAAAGAAGCTAGAAAAGATCGAACGTTTAGATCGTCCAAAAGGAGATGAAAAGTCTGCTTCCTTTAGTTTCGAAATTGATCGACAAAGTGGGAATGAAGTTCTTCATTTAGAGGATTTGACGATTGGATATCAGCACGAGGCGGTATCAAATCATCTTTCCTTCCGATTAACCCGTGGCGAAAGTGTCGCCTTAGTTGGTCCAAATGGTATTGGAAAATCAACTTTGTTGAAGACCATCATAGAAAAACTTCCAGCTATATCCGGTGGAGTGCGTTTTGGTTCGAATGTAACCATTGGCTATTATGATCAAGAACAAGCTGAACTATCTTCTAATAAAAGAGTTTTAAATGAATTATGGGACGATTATCCTTTAAAACCTGAAAAAGAAATCCGAACAATATTAGGTAATTTTTTATTTTCTGGTGAAGATGTCCTTAAAATTGTATCCACGTTATCAGGTGGGGAAAAAGCGAGACTTGCTCTTGCCAAACTCATGATGGAAAAATCGAACTTACTGATTCTAGATGAACCTACAAACCACTTAGATCTTGATAGCAAAGAGGTTTTAGAAAATGCATTAGTGGACTATCCTGGAACTATTTTGTTTGTTTCTCATGACCGTTATTTTATTAATCGCATCGCTACAAAAGTTCTAGAGTTAAGTCAACATGGGTGCACCCCATTTCTGGGTGATTATGATTATTATGTAGAGAAAAAGGAAGAAATCATTGAATTAAAAGAACTAGAGCAAAAAGAACTATTATCCGGATTGAACCCTGCTGATAAAAGTGAGAAAAACTCGTATCAACAGGATAAAGAACAAAAGAAATTAGAACGTCAACGCAAACGAAAATTAGAGGAAATTGAGGAACGCATCTCACAACTAGAAGAGAAAATTGAGCAATATGAACTTCAATTATGCGATCCTGAAATTTTCCAAGACCATGAAAAGGTCACAGAACTTAATATTAAAAATGAACAGGCGAAAAACGAATTAGAAGGCTTGATGGAGGAATGGACAGAGCTCGCTGAATAAATTCGTAGGACTGTCAAACTGAAAGTAAAAAAGCACGCAAGGATGCGTGCTTTTTTGTCTTGTTATTTAATGAAATTGGCTAATTCTGCAGCTGGCAAAGGCTTGCTAAATAAAAATCCTTGCATTAAAGTACACTCTTTCTGAAGTAAATAGTCCTTTTGATAATCTTCTTCGACTCCTTCTGCCACTACATTTAAACGGAGGCTTCTAGCAAGATTGATAATAGCATCAACTATTTCAGCATTGCTAAAATCAGAATGGATTTCTTGGACAAAGGACTTATCTATTTTTAATGTATCAATCGGCAATTTTTTTAAATAACTTAACGAAGAGTACCCCGTTCCAAAATCATCTATAGAAACGACCACTCCGAAGTCTCTTAAATTCTCTAATGCACTAATGACCTCTTTGGAATTTGTAAGTAATGTACTTTCTGTTATCTCAATTTCAAAATTTCTCGGTTCTAATTGAGAGTTATGAAGGATCTCTTTCACTTGATTCGTTAATTCCTCGGGATCTAAGAATTGTCTTGCTGAAAAGTTAACCGACAACGTGAGTGGTTCCACTCTACCTTTATTCCACATTTGCACTTGGGAACAAGCCTCTTTCATCGCCATTTCCCATAAAGGCTGGATTAGTCCGGTTTCCTCTGCTATTGGAATAAATATACTAGGTGGGATAAAACCAAACTCCTCATGATTCCATCTCAATAAAGCTTCAACACCTATTATTTTTCCCGATTTAGCATTGATCTTGGGTTGATAAAAAACGTCCATTTTCTCTTCTTCAATCGCTTTTCTTAACCTTGATTCGATGAGTGGTTTTTCTCTAGTCATCCTACTTAACTCTTCATTAAATACGACAACTCTGCTTCCACCCATTTTTTTCGAATCATACATGGCTATATCTGAAGCTGCGATAAGTGTATCGATATCTGTTCCGTGATCCGGATATACACTGATTCCACAGCTTATACCAAGATATATTTCATTCTGGTCCAAATTAAAAGGCTTTTTCAGTTCATTTACAATTCGATCGGCAATCAATTTTACTTCATTTAAAGATAAGCCTTTTACTAGAATCACGAATTCGTCCCCACCCTGTCTAGTAATTACACTATTTTCAGGTGTCAATAATTTCTCAATTCGTTTCGATACCAATTTCAGTAACTCATCACCCTTTGAATGCCCTAGAGAATCATTAACATTTTTAAAACGATCTAAATCAAAAAACAATATCGAAATTTTTTCATTTGTTATTTTGGAAGTATCGATAAACTCCTTCAGCTTATCTTGTAAGTATCTTCTATTCGGTAAGCTTGTCAAAGGGTCGTGAAAGGCTTGAAATTCAATAATACTTTGACTATGTTTTAAGTCGTTTACATATGTTTGCAAATAACTTGATAATGCATTGACGTTTTGAGTAAGTAATCCTAATTCATCTTTACGTTTTAGAAATAATTTCTTTCCGAAATTCCCCTGTGCAATTTCATTCACATGTTCCACAATTCGTCCAATTGGATTTGTGATAGAGCGGGAAAAGATAAAGCTGGTAAGGAGTACAATAATCATAAAAATACTAGAAAGAAGGACATGTTCTCCTAACTCTCCTATAAGCTGCTTTTGAATTAAACCATAATCATATACTAAACCGATTACATATTTATCATCGTTTCCTTTATTGATAGGCACAAATGTTTTCCTAATCTCTTTTCCATTTAACCAAGCAGAATAGGTTTGTATCTCTCCTGTACTAGATGCTTTTTTAATTAATTTAGTATCCTGTTTTTCATTTAAGAAATTATACGTACCATACCAGATCGGCTCTTCAGATATTCTCGTATAGCTATTTCCATTTAAATTAACAACTGACTTCTTCTTACCAAAGCTTTTCGGATTAAATACCGTTAATTCTAATACTCCGTCTAATTCCTTTGTAAAGCGATCCATTACTTTCCCCGGTCCAAATTGTTTCTCGTATCCAAGTACTTCGTTATCTCGTAAATAAGGATCTATAATATAATTAGTAGTACCATCAAAGTAATATCCCCATTTATCAACATGATCGGGATCGCTAGAAGCAACCTCGATTGGGCCAGACCAATAGTTTGGTAGAGTTAATCCTTCCTTTACGGTTACTGGTTTTAATGCGAAAAGCTGTAGATAAGCATCATACCAGTATCCCCAACCCTTTGTAGACAGATTAATTTCTTTTGGGTCAGATGATTTTACTCCAATAACGTCATCTTTTGTTTTAGCCATTAGCGTTATATGAGAAACCATCAATTCATTCGCTAATTTTTCGAGTTGTTCATTGGTTACATCCTTATAATCCGCAGGTAAAGTTTTTTGGATGGCAATAGATGCTGTCCTTAATTCTCTTCCTAATATATTTTCCACATATAATGAACCTTCCTTAGCATTCTCTACTTGAAAAGAAACCTCCTGAGTAATGAGATTGATTTCCTTTTCATTATAATCAAGAAGCAGTTCCTTCGAACGAAGATAATGAAAGGTATTATTAGCAAGCAAAATAAAGAATACTAAAATAGTAAATATCAATGGAAGTTTTTTCTTTATGGACAAACTAAACACTCCAATTTGTTAGGTATAGAGTAAATTTATTATACATACAGTTTCCCAGGAAATTATTCTATGAAAGCAAATATGTCAAAAGTATATTATACCAAATCTTTTTCATGCTTTGTTATAAAATGGGACTTTGTAATTATTGGGAAAGTTTTGGATTGAACACTTCGTCCTAATAAAAAAACGCTAGAGTTGGATTACTACTATTTATTTAATAAGCTATCCACTGAATGTTATATTATTAATTCCTAATCGGAAATAAACAAAAATTTACTTAAAGATCCTTTCTACTTTCATACTCAAAAAACATTATTTAGTGGATATTTTTTCAACAAGTTATACACAATCGACCTTTTCGATTTTTGTTTATTTAAAAGCTATCAACAGAGTTTTCCACATTATCCACAAAAACAATAAAATTTGTTCACGTTATCCACATATCTGTGGGTAAATTATGAAGTTATCCACAAAAAAATCCTCTTTTTAAAAAAGAGGATGAAAAAGAATTTTTTAATTGTGGATTTCTAAGTCTAAACCTGGATTCGCGTTCAAAGCTAAATCAGCACGTTGACCTTTTTCAAACATAATGGTTCCCGCTGCTGCAATCATCGCTGCATTATCTGTACAAAGCGATAAAGGTGGAATGACTAATTCAACATCCTTTAACTGTGTAAATGCTTCATTTAAAGCCGCACGCAAGCCTTTATTCGCAGCAACTCCACCTGCTAGCAGAACTTGATTTACTTTATATTCCTTTGTTGCTCTCATTGTTTTAGTTACTAACACATCAATAACACTTTGTTGAAAACTTGCCGCCAAATTTTCTGGAGCAATGGTTTCACCACGCTGTGTAAAATTATGAACTGTATTGATAACAGCTGACTTAAGTCCACTGAAACTAAAATCATAAGAATCTTCTTCTAACCAGGCTCTTGGTAAATCTATCGTTGGCTCACCCTCTTGGGCTAACCTGTCAATATGAGGACCACCTGGATAAGGAAGATTTAATGTACGTGCCACCTTATCATACGCTTCACCAGCAGCATCGTCTCTTGTTTCCCCAATAACTTGGAAATGTCCATGCTCCTTCATAAAAACTAATTCAGTATGACCACCTGATACAACTAATGACAATAAAGGAAACTTCATTTCCTCTACTAGACGGTTAGCATAAATATGACCAGCGATATGATGAACTGCTACTAACGGAATGTTATGGGCAAAGGCGATTGCTTTCGCGGCATTTACTCCAATTAACAAGGCACCCACCAAACCTGGCCCTTCTGTAACGGCAATAGCATCTAATTGATTGAATGTAAGATTTGCTTGTTGCATCGCTTCTTCAAAAACAATGGTTACTTGTTCTACATGATGACGAGAAGCTATCTCAGGAACGACACCACCAAACCTTTTATGGCTTTCTATTTGTGAAGCAACCACATTTGCTACAATTTCAGTACCATTTTTTATGATAGCTACGGCTGTTTCATCACAGCTTGTCTCAATTCCCATTATAAAAAGATCTTTTTTCATTTATAAGTTCACCCACATTACTAATGCGTCTTCTTGATTATCTGTATAATAATTTTTTCGAATTCCACCATTTTCAAATCCAAGCTTACGATAAAGGTTTTGGGCAACAATATTTGAAACACGCACCTCTAATGTCATGGATATAGCTCCCATTTCTCTGGCTACCTCCATAATTTTAGATAAAATAGATTCCCCTAACTTTTTGCCTCTATATTCAGGAAGTACCGCAATATTGGTAATATGTGCTTCATCTATAACTATCCAAGCCCCACAGTAACCAATTATTTTTTCACCATCTTCTAATACTACATAAGTAGCAAATTGATTTTTGTTTATTTCATTATAGAAGGCATCCTTACTCCATGGAGTAGCAAATGACAGCTTTTCTATTTCAACAATTTGGTCAATATCTTCTTCCCGCATTAAACGAAAAATTAATGAATCATTCATCGAACTCTTCCTAACTATTTAGTTTCATTTATACTGTTCGCTTCCATCCACTTCACTTCAGCTTCTACCAGCCTGATATAGTTTGGAACAAAGCTATGTATGTCCTCACCTTGGCGGTCACGTCCTAATAATCCTAATTCAGCTGGGCGAGGGTTATGCTCTGTTATATCTGCAAAAAATGCCTGCTCTTTTAATTCAGACACAATGACTTCTCTATGAATAGGCAAGTCATTACCGACAAATAATACAGGTTGATTTAGTGACTTTAGTTTTTCCACCCAATCAACGGTTAAAAGATTTTGGTCTTCGATAACAGTTTCTAACATTCCATTTTGATATTGATATAATCCTGTATAAATCTGACCTCTTCTTGCATCAAATAACGGAGCTACTAACCCTTTAAAATATCTGCCAGTGTGAGCAGCTAAAACCTCTAAACTAGACACACCTACAATAGGTATATTTAAACTCCATGCAAGAGTTTTGGCTATGGTTACACCAATTCTTACTCCAGTATAAGAGCCTGGTCCTTTAGCTACGACAATCTTGGTTAATTGATTTGGTTCTACTCCACAATCCTTCATTAAAGTTTGGATTGCTGGCATAGCACGAACAGAATGATTCACTTTTACATTGGTTATATATTCACCGGTCACTTTATCTTCTTCTAATAGAGCCACACCTAGTGTGTAATTAGAAGTATCAATAGCTAATATACTCATGAAAAAATCTCCTTACAAAGTTCCTCATAACGATTTCCGGAAGGGCTTAACGTCATTTTCCGCTTTCCATCATCATGTGTCAGATAAATAGTTAACAACTGGGCAGGAAGCTGGTCTTTTATTAAGTGTGCCCATTCTACAACCGTTACACCATCTCCCTCAAAGTACTCATCAAACCCTAAATCTTCGTATGTATCTTCTAGACGATAAACATCCATATGATATAAAGGAAGGATTCCTTGATATTCTTTAATGATTGTAAAAGTTGGACTATTTACGTTTTTCTTTATCCCTAAACCCTCAGCCAAACCTTTGGTAAATGTTG
>DASQIV010000049.1:0-3711 GCA_035631415.1 Pseudoneobacillus sp.
TCGCTTGGGAAATTACTTTTAAAAACACCTGTAGGTACGACAAGACGGCTACTTCGCCTTTCGGGGATGCTTTTGCCAAGAATTTGTTAATCTTATGTAGGCAAATGCATAGGATATGGTGAATCTGCCTGAAGGAGAGGACATCATGTATAACATCGAATTGCTTAGGCTTCAGCTTAATCACCTTGTTACTCAAGCACGACAGGATATCTATATGCTTTCTACTCTAAATGATCATGCGATGAAACAACAAATACTTCAGAGATTATGGGACGGAATATCATCTATTCATTTTCTAAGTGAATTGCTTGCAAACCAAGTGAAGTCCAATCAACCGTATTTAGCTACACAAGCACCTATTCCCGTGCCATCAAGTACCCATAATTCACCAATACCATTACCGGTTGGGAATAACCAATCACTACCATCGAATAACCATATTCAATCACCTCCACAATCGAATCAACGTATTTTTACGTTAGAGGAGTTAGCAACCTATAATGGCAAAAATGGGCGTCCTGCTTATGTTGCGGTCAATGGTATTGTTTATGATGTGACCAATAATCGTGCCTGGGCAGCAGCCACACACTTTGCATTAACGGCAGGGAAGGACTATACAAAGGAATTTGCTTCATGCCATGCGGGACAACAATCGATTTTGGCTACATTACCAATTGTGGGGAGGCTGGCTTCATGACAAAACAACCTGTATTACCTCCAGAGCCTTTGACGAATGAAGCAATTGCTGCAAGATTAACGAATACGGTGCTTAAGAGTCTTGATAAAGGACTTGTTAAAAAAAAGAATCTTGTCTACTTAGAGTTAAACGGTTGTTCTGGAAATATTATTTCATTTTTAAACGGACAAAACCCTGACTTTGAGTATCTATTAAATTCCATGGTTAACCTTCGTTATAGTAATAGTTTAATGGCTGCAGAAGGTGAGAGAGCGATAGAACAGCTAATGAATTCATTGGATGAAGAGTATATTTTAGCGGTGGAAGGTGCTGTAGCTTTAAAAAATAACGGATTATACAATGTAATCGGAAGTTGGAAGGGAAAACCTCTTACTGGCCTTGAGGCAGCAAAGATGTTTGGTGAAAAAGCCACACATATTTTAGCTGTGGGTGCCTGTGCAACGCATGGCGGGGTGTCAGCGGCGAAGCCAAATCCTTCTGAATCAGTAGGATTAAATCAAGTTCTTCCTTCAAAAAAAATGATCATGCTTCCAGGATGTCCTGTTCATCCTGATTGGTTTATAGGAACGCTAGCCCATCTTTTATTATATGGGGAACCAGAAACGGATAATTTAAGTCGACCACTTATGTTTTATAGCACACTCATACACGACCGTTGCCCAAGGAGGCCATTTTTTGATCGTGGCATTTTTGCTGAAAAATTAGGCGACAAAACTTGTTTGTTTAAGCTCGGTTGTCGCGGACCTGTTACAAGAATAGATTGTCCAACAAGACAGTGGAACGGGCATGTGAATTGGCCAATCGGGGATGATACGCCATGTATTGGTTGTGCACAGTTTGGTTTTCCTGATGCAATGGCCCCGTTCATCAGCTATGACACAACAAGGGTGGTGAAAAATGAGTAAACGGATCATCATCAATCCTTTAACAAGAATAAGCGGTTTTATGGAAATTGATGTGTTGGTGGAAAATCATCAGGTGGTAGATGCCAAAACAAAAGGAAATTTATTTCGCGGTTTTGAGCAAATGTTGGTGGGGAGAAGTCCATTTGATGCTGTTTATTTTACGCAAAGAATATGTGGAATTTGCTCATCTGCCCACTCAATGGCTTCGTCCTTAGCTTTAGAGGATGCGCTAAGGGTGGTTCCGACAGAGCAAGGCAGATATTTAAGAGACATCATTCATTGCTGTGAGTTTTTACAGAACCACATCCGACATTTCTATCAATATACGGTCCCTGACTTTGTGAAAATCGAGCAAAACCCACTTTTTCAATCAGATCATGAAGATTTTAGATTGCCCCAATCTATTAATGACCGAATCTCGAAGCATTTCTTTGATTCCCTCCCGATTAGCCGATCTGCTCATCAAATGCTAGCTGTTTTAGGAGGAAAAGCTCCGCATAATCACGGTGTCTTTATCGGTGGTATCACCACTCAGGCCACTGCAGAAAAAGTCGTTCATATGGATTCGATTCTAGACAAGATCATTGTTTTTATCGATGAAAAAATGATTCCAGATGTGTACGATATTGCTCATTATTATCCAGATTACTTTCGCCTTGGTGGGGGCTATGGAAACCTTATGACGTATGGTTCTTTTAACCATTATCAAGATTTAGGTACCTTATATGTAGACCCTCTTATTTCAAAAATGGATTCTGGTCCGGAACCATTTGATGAAAATAAAATTCAGGAAAAAATAGATTATTCCTGGTATAAAGCAAATGAAAATTCGTATAAGCCTGAGGAGGTTGTTGCAGAACCGGATATGGATAAAACAAAAGCTTATTCCTGGGTAAAGGCTGCAAGATACGATAACCTCCCTTTTGAAGTGGGGCCACTAGCTAGATTAATTTTAAGTGGAGAATATGACAATGGAATTTCTGCTATGGATAGAACCATTGCCAGAGCTTTAGAAACGAAGAAAATAGCCCAAATCATGAAAACACTATTGAAACAAATCATTCCCTGTGTTGATGTACAGAAAAAATGGGAGCTGCCAGAATCGGCATTTGGAAGAGGATTAGTGGATACTACGAGAGGGGCTCTTGGTCATTGGTTAAAAATTAATGAGAAAAAAATTTCATTTTATCAAATTATTACTCCTTCCACTTGGGATTTCTCGACACGAGATGATAGTGGTTATAGAGGTCCTGCAGAGGAAGCTTTAATAGGAACTCCGATAGAGAATCCAGATAAACCGGCAGAAATCGGAAGAATTTTAAGGTCATTCGACCCTTGTATGTCATGTGCCACTCATGTCTACATTCCTGGAAAACAAGTGAAAACGATTAAGGTGTTCTAATGGAAAAGATCATTGTTCTAGGTATTGGAAACCAATTAATGATGGATGATGGGATTGGGATTTATCTAGTTAATGAGTTGGGTAAACATCCTTCCGCACCTAACATTTTTTATTTAGTAGGAGAATCAGATATAGATTATTGTCTAGAATTAATAGATGGAGCGACATTTATTATGATTGTAGATGCGGTTCTTTCAGGAAAGGAACCCGGTGAGCTATCTGTTTTTTCCTTAGAGGAACTGCATGAATCTCAGCCTCTACATATATCACCGCATAATCTTCATTTGTTCCAAGAGTTATATCAGCAGAAAGAAACAATTGCGGGATATTTAATTGGAATAGAACCTTTTGAGCTAAGATTTCATATTGGATTAAGTGATGAATTAATTGCAAAGTGGGATGTCGTTTTGAAAGATGTACAAAGAACCATTGATGAATTACTTGCAAAAAGAATGATTGAAAGACTAGAAAAATAAAGTAAAAGAAGAAGACTCCAGCATATGCGCTGCAGTCTTCTTCTTTTTAGTAAATTAGTTTTTGACTGAGGAATAAGTCTTCCAACCGCCATCTAAGTTCTTCACATCATAGCCATTTTCTGAAAGGATTCTAGAACCTAGATATCCTCTTAATCCAACCTGACAAGATACATAAATGGTTTGATCCTTAGGAATTTCAGCTAGACGATCACGAATTTCTCCAAGTGGGAT
>DASQIV010000050.1:0-3698 GCA_035631415.1 Pseudoneobacillus sp.
AATCCTTCTGTCCATGAACAGTTTCAAAGAATGAGTGAGGAACTTTATCAGGATGAGAGCTTTCTTGAGGAATTAACTTCCGAAAAAATGAATACAGTAATTGAAAGTAGAAATGAAGTAGAACTCACTCTAAATATTGAAAAGTTTCTTGCAATGCCAATGCCTTTACAAAGAAGAGGGATTCAACTAATATTAAACTATCTTTATAAGGTAAGACCTTCGTCCTTATCTGCCATACATATTGATTTAATTATGGACTTGTTAATGAATCCTCATCCGTCGGCTAAAATTGATTTCCCTGAAGGTCTTCAAATCCTCCGCTCTTATCAGAAATGTCATTTTCAATTTGAACAAAAGGACATAACTCCTTTTCTGTTTAAATTAGAAAAACCGGAAGTAATTGAATTACCAAATGGTAATACGTTTACTCTAAAGTATGTAAAGGGTAAGGAAGAATACAAAAACAGAAATACCATGTTGCTAAATCCCAATAATATCGTTTTTCCTATCATTGTTCGTACAAGAAGAACAGGGGATCGAATTCAACCAAAAGGTATGAGTGGAACAAAAAAGATAAAAGATATATTTATCGAACAAAAAATTCCACTGTCGTCACGTGATGAATGGCCAATCATTACAGATGGAAATGGCTCGATATTGTGGATTCCTGAATTGAAAAAGTCAAAGGATGAAGCAAGTGAGGATGCTTTAGAGTACTATCTACTTTTAACTTATAATAAGCAATGATTCTTCTAGGAGGCAATGAACAATGATGCAAAAGGATATAGAAAAAGTACTGATATCTGAAGAGGAAATCCAAACAAAAACAAAGGAACTTGCGAAGCAGTTAACAGAGGATTATCATGATCGATTTCCTTTAGCGATTGGTGTGTTAAAAGGTGCAATGCCTTTCATGGGTGATCTTCTCAAGAGAATGGATACATATTTAGAAATGGATTTTATGGATGTTTCAAGTTATGGTAATTCAACTGTGTCCTCTGGTGAAGTGAAAATTTTAAAAGATTTGGATACATCTGTTGAAGGAAGAGATCTTTTAATAATAGAAGATATTATCGATAGTGGCTTAACATTAAGCTATCTAGTTGAGCTTTTCCGTTATCGTAAAGCAAAATCAATCAAAATCGTAACGCTTTTAGATAAACCAACTGGGCGCAAGGCAGATATTGAAGCTGATTATGTTGGTTTCATTGTCCCAGATGAGTTTGTCGTTGGGTATGGACTGGATTATGCCGAAAAGTATAGAAATCTTCCATACATCGGTGTATTAAAACCAGAAGTATATAGTAAAAGTGAATAGTAAATAGGTTAATTTCTTGAATTACCATGATTTTCTATGATAACATTTAGTATAGTTTGTTTACCGTGGGAGGAGGCAAGGCATGAATCGGATCTTCCGTAATACGATTTTTTATTTATTAATATTTTTAGTCATTATCGGTGTTGTTAGCTTTTTTAATGGAAGCAACGAACCAACTGAAAATATGAGTTATGATAAGTTTGTCAGTCACTTAGAAAAAGGTGATGTGAAATCGGTTTCGATGCAGCCTGAAGGTGGAGTTTATGAGATACGGGGTCAACTTCAAGGTTACGATGAGAAAAAGTTTTTCGTAACTTATACAACGAATAATGACCCAATGTTAAATCGAATTGACCAGGCTGCAGCAGCAGGCAAAGTAAAACTTGATGTCATTAAAGCGAAAGAAACAAGTGGATGGGTAACATTCTTTACTTCCATCATTCCGTTTGTCATCATTTTCATTTTATTCTTCTTCCTTTTAAATCAAGCCCAAGGTGGCGGAAGTCGAGTAATGAATTTCGGGAAAAGTAAAGCTAAGCTTTATAATGATGATAAAAAGAAAGCACGTTTTAGAGATGTTGCGGGTGCTGATGAAGAGAAGCAAGAGCTTGTGGAGGTTGTTGAGTTTTTAAAGGACCCTCGCAAATTTGCTGAATTAGGTGCTCGTATTCCTAAAGGGGTATTATTAGTTGGACCTCCAGGAACAGGTAAGACATTACTTGCTCGTGCTGTAGCAGGAGAAGCGGGTGTACCGTTCTTCTCTATAAGTGGTTCTGATTTCGTTGAAATGTTTGTTGGGGTCGGAGCTTCACGTGTGCGTGACTTGTTTGAAAATGCTAAAAAGAATGCGCCATGTATCATCTTTATTGATGAAATTGACGCAGTAGGTCGTCAACGTGGGGCAGGTTTAGGTGGAGGTCACGATGAACGTGAACAAACCCTTAACCAGTTGCTAGTTGAGATGGATGGTTTTGGTGCAAACGAAGGAATTATTATTATTGCAGCAACGAACCGTGCAGATATTTTAGACCCTGCATTATTACGTCCAGGTCGTTTTGATCGTCAAATCACGGTTGATCGTCCAGATGTAAAGGGACGTGAAGCAGTTCTAAAAGTTCATGCTCGAAATAAACCACTTGATAGCTCTGTTAATTTAAAGAGCATAGCACAAAGAACTCCTGGTTTCTCGGGAGCAGATTTGGAAAATCTATTAAATGAAGCAGCACTTGTTGCAGCTCGTCATGATAAAAAGAAAATTGAAATGGACGATATTGATGAAGCAACGGACCGTGTAATTGCGGGACCTGCGAAAAAGACTCGTGTCATTTCTCCAAAGGAACGAAAAATCGTTGCCTTCCATGAAGCTGGACACACCATTATTGGAGTCGTGTTAGACGAAGCCGATATGGTTCATAAAGTAACGATTGTCCCTCGTGGTCAAGCGGGTGGATATGCTGTTATGCTTCCTAGAGAAGATCGTTTCCTTGCAACAAAGCAAGAGCTTCTTGATAAAATTGTCGGCCTTCTTGGAGGTCGGGTTGCAGAAGAAGTTGTCTTTAATGAGGTAAGTACTGGTGCTCATAACGATTTTCAACGTGCTACAAACATAGCTCGTAAAATGGTCACTGAGTATGGAATGAGCGAAAAACTCGGTCCTCTCCAATTCGGTCAAGTTCAAGGTCAAGTATTCTTAGGTCGTGATATCAATAACGAACAAAATTATTCTGAGAAGATTGCCTATGAAATCGATATGGAAATCCAACGAATTATTAAAGAGAGCTATGAAAGAGCAAGAAAGATTATTACAGAAAATCGCAGTAAGTTAGATCTTATTGCAAATACATTGTTAGAAATTGAAACTCTAGATGCAGAACAAATCAAGAGTCTTGTTGATACGGGGGTTCTACCTGATCGAGCACCTACTGGTCAAGACCTTATTCTTGAAGATAAAAAGGCTGATGATGTAAAAGTCAACATCCATACAAAGAAAGAAGAGCAGGAATCGACTACTTTACCAAAAGAAGACGAGGAAACTCAAAAATAAAAAGAAAGGGCACCTTAATGAGGTGTCCTTTCTTTTGTCTACAAATGGCACCTCTGCTCTTTGTCTTTGCCCCAATATATTATTTAATGGTATGATGTTTGCAGGTTTAGAAATATGGAAAAAGTGGTGAAATATTGTGATTTTTGTATTTGATGTTGGAAATACAAATACGGTTCTTGGAGTTTATGATGGAGACCAATTAAAGCATCATTGGAGAATTGAAACCAATCGTAATAAGACTGATGATGAATACGGAATGATTATTAAATCGTTATTTGATCATGTTGGTTTAGTCTTTTCAAATATTGATGGCATTGTCATTTCTTCCGTGGTACC
>DASQIV010000051.1:0-5315 GCA_035631415.1 Pseudoneobacillus sp.
AAGCGGGCCTAGATGGGGTAGTATGTTCGGTTTTTGAATCAAAAAAAATACGAGAAGAATTAGGAGCTGAATTTCTGACGGTATGTCCAGGAATTCGACTTACTGAATCCAATGTCCAAGATCAAAAAAGAGTTGCCACACCAAAGATTGCATTAGCGAATGATTCATCTGCAATTGTCGTTGGTAGACCAATCACACAGGCAGAAAATCCAGTGAATACCTATAAGTTACTATTAAATGAATGGAGAGGTGTAAAAGCATGAAAAAACAAATAGCGGAAGATTTACTTGAAATTAAAGCGGTCTCGTTAAATCCAACCAATCCATTTATTTGGTCATCCGGATTAAAGTCACCTATTTATTGCGATAATCGGTCTACTTTAGGATATCCCGAGATTCGTAGAAAAATAGCAAGTGGGTTAGCGACACTAATTTCAGAAAAGTATCCACTAGTAGAGTGCATCGCTGGTACAGCAACGGCGGGTATACCTCATGCAGCCTGGGTAAGTGACTTACTAAACTTACCGATGTCGTATGTTCGATCTAAAGCAAAGGCACACGGCGCAGGGAAACAAATTGAAGGCCAGGCATTACCAATGCAAAAAGTGGTTGTTGTCGAAGATTTAATCTCAACTGGGGGTAGCGTAATCACTGCAGTTAAAGCACTAAGAGAGGCAGGGTGTGAAGTATTAGGGGTCATTTCCATTTTTACATACGAACTTGACCTTGCTATCAAAAATTTAGAATCAGAGGGAATAAGGTTTGCTTCATTAACTGATTACACGACATTAGTGGAGGCAGCGGTTGAAAATGGGTATATACAAAAGGAAGAGCTGGATAGCTTATTAGAATGGAAAAATAATCCAGAGGAATGGGCAAAAGAGTTATCTAAATAGATAAGATTTAAAAAGACAGCAAACACAATGGTCTGCTGTCTATTTTTCTTTTTTTAGATTTTCCATTGATAGCTTTTGAGTAGGGAATTTAAAATGGAAGGTCGTCCCAACTCCAACTTCACTTTCAACCTTGATTGTGCCATTCATAGCTCGAACAATACTATAAACTACCATCATTCCAAGTCCAGTACCCTTAGAGCCCTTAGTTGAATAATAAGGTTCCCCTAAGCGCTCCAATTGATCCTTTGCCATCCCTATTCCAGTATCGTTCACTTGGATTGTAATATGATTACGACTAAATTCAGTACCTATCGTTAAATAACCACCGGTAGGCATAGATTCTACTGCATTTTTAAGAACATTAATGAATACTTGGCGGAATTTTTGCCGGTCACCTTGGATGAATCCTACTACTGAAAAATCGGTTGATATTTTAACAGAATTTTGATTTGCAATCGGTTGAAGAATGTTTATTACTTGTTGAAGTTCTTTCTTCACATTGAGTTCTTCAATTGTAACTAAAGAAGGTTTAGCAAAAGTTAAATAATCCTCAATTACCCGTTCGGCAGCTTTTAATTCTTCCTTCACAATAGTAAGGTAGTCCATTTGTTGTTGTTTCGTTAAGTAACCATCTTGTAGTAATTGAACAAAGCCACTCGCAGCAGTCAAAGGGTTACGAATTTCATGTGAGATTGCAGCTCCCATTTGCTCTACAGCTTGCAATTTTTCAGCCTTGATTAATTGATGCCTCATTTCAATATTACTTTGAACAAATTCAATACAATAAGATATAATCCCAATTCCAAGTGGAGGAATAATCAAATAGGCAAACCACGCATCAAACCAATAATTTGGTGTATTAATGATTTCCATCCCGGCCACTGTTATTGCACCAAGAATTATTCCCAATCCTACTGAAAACAAAATGCGACGTTTTGGTAGTTGACTTTGAAACCGAGGATTAAAGCGCCAAAGCATAAAAGAAAGAGGTATATAAAGAATAATGGTTAGGAAAAAGCCAGTATCTATTCCATAAAATCCTCTTAAAATCACGATAATAGCTGCTAGTAATGGTGCCATTCCCAGATATAAACTACCTATTACGTATGGTATTACTCTTAAATCGAATCGGGCAGAAGGTACTGGATTATATGAGAATTGAATACATGTCCACAAAATTAGGACAAATAAAATAATATATAAGTATTTTGTAAGATGTGTCTTTCTATTTTTTTCAATTAAAACTAAGCTAAAGAACAGAAAAATAATGAAAATGGTTAAATTAGAAAATAAATGCTTTGTAATTTCCATATGTCACCGTCCAAAAGGGCTGATAAGAAAATTTTACAGGTATTTACATATATATACAACAAAATTCTTTCTTATCTGACTAATCAACAGAAAAAATATTCTAATAAGTTTTTGATATTAAAAATCCCTTAGCTTTATGAGCTAAGGGATTATTTTCTATTTCGTTTTTAAAGATAGAATTTTATCCGCGTCTGGTGTAACGTAAATGGTTTGCTGATTATCATAAATAACAAAACCTGGCTTTGAACCGTTTGGTTTTTTGACGTAACGAACTTTTGTAAAGTCTACAGGAACAGAGCTAGAAAGTCTTGCTTTACTATAATAGGCAGCTAATGTTGCGGCCTCTTTAATGGTCTCTTCATGTGGTTCTTTACTCCGAATAACCACATGTGATCCAGGTATATCTTTTGTATGTAACCAGATTTCGTCCCTACCAGCTACTTTGTTTGTTAAATAATCATTTTGTTTATTGTTTTTCCCCACTAATATTTCTGTACCATCACTCGCTTTATAAACTTCTAATAGTGGTTTGCTTTGGTTTACTAGTTTATTCTTTTTCTTTTGTCTTTCTCGAATGTAACCACCTTCAACTAATTCCTCGCGTATTTCAGCTATATCTCTAATCGAAGCGGCCATCAGTTGTTGCCCAAGTGCATCAAAATAAGTTAGCTCTTCTTCAGCTAACCGAATTTGTTCTTCGATTATTTGAATGGAGTTTTTAGCCTTTTGATATCTTGAAAAATACTTTTGTGCATTTTCAGATGGTGTTTTTAAAGGGTTTAGAGGAATAACAATTGTTGATCCATTTTCGTCATAGTAGTTAATCACTTCTATCTCTTTCATCCCTTTTTGGAGGGAGTACATATTGGCTGTTATTAATTCACCAAATAATTGATATTCTTCTGCTTTGTTAGCATCATCTAAAGTAGATTTTAGCTTTTCAATTTTCTTTTCATTCTTTTCCTTTTCATTTTGAATAAATCGCTCTAGGTCATTAGCTTGCTGTTTGACACGATCTCTTTCTGCTTTACCAAAATAAAAACGGTCAATCATTATACTTAAACTTTCAAAGCTCTTTGATTCACCTTTCATATGTTCTAAAGGAAGAAAATAGAAAGCCTCTTTTTGTGAATTATTGGTAATCGCTGGCTTTATATTCCCTAGATTTATCTCTTTCATGACTTGATGAAAAGTTTTTGGCAATGTCATTCGATTAGCTATTCCTGCTCTATGGACAATCTCTCGAGCAAATAAAGGAGAGATTCCTGCAAATTGCTCAACCAATTGCTTATCAAGTTTCCCAGAGTTAAAGTCAATTTTTTTTAGTACATCATCCTCAACCATAGAAAAAGGATTTAGTTTTTCTTGCTGTGGTGGAAGTACATACGGTTGACCAGGCAAAATAGCGCGGTGGCTATTAACTGCAAATGAAACGTGTTTAATGCTATCCAAAATAGTGTTTTTTTCTTTATCGATTAAAACAATATTACTGTGACGTCCCATAATTTCGATCATTAATTTTTTATAGCTTATATCTCCAAGCTCATTTCGACCTTTTACTTCAATGCAAATCATTCGATCTAGACCGATTTGATATATATCCTCAATAATGGATCCTTCTAAATGCTTTCTTAGGAGCATACAAAACATAGGAGGTTCATTTGGATTATCATTGGCCTCGTTTGTTAACTGAACCCTAGCATAGCTAGGATGGGCAGAAAGCAATAGTTTATGATTTTTCCCTTTTGCTCGAATTAAAAGAATGATTTCATTTTTAAAAGGTTGATATATTTTATTGATTCTCCCACTAATAAGAGTGGAAGAAATTTCATTTGTCATCATTTTTGTAAAAAGTCCATCAAAAGACATGGTAAAACATCCTCTACATTTTATTTTCGTTTTCGCTTTCTATTATTTTAAGCTCTATTTCTTATTTTAGCATTTTTTTGGACCTGCCTGAATAAGCTTTCTTTAGAGTAAGGACAACTCTTGCGTAAAAATGATAGGGGGAAGTGAGATGGCAAGATGAAATTCCATGAAATGGCTGAAGCAGATATCGAAAAAGCATTGGATACTGATTTCACAGAAGGATTAACAGAAGATAAGGCGGGTCAAAGGCAAAAACAGTATGGCTATAATGAGCTACAGGAAGGAGAAAAGCAATCTGCTTTGCTCTTATTTTTTAGTCAATTTAAAGATTTTATGGTATTAGTACTTCTTGCAGCAACCTTTATTTCAGGGTTATTAGGAGAATATATTGATGCCATCGCAATTATAGCTATTGTGATTATCAACGGTTTTTTAGGTTTTTTTCAAGAAAGAAAGGCTGAAAAGTCATTACAAGCGTTAAAGGAATTGTCGGCCCCACAAGTTCAAGTTTTACGCGATGGAAATTGGAGAAAAATCCCTTCAAAAGAACTAGTTATTGGAGATGTCATAAAATTCTCTAGTGGTGACAGGATTGGGGCAGATGTAAGACTTATTCAAACAACTAGTTTAGAAATAGAAGAATCAGCTTTAACTGGTGAATCAGTACCTGTACAAAAGCATAGTAATCAATTAAATGCAAAAGATCTTGGTATTGGAGATATGGAAAATATAGGATTCATGGGTACAATGGCTACTCGAGGAAGCGGAGTCGCCGTTGTTATTGCTACCGGAATGAAAACCGCAATGGGCCAAATTGCTGACCTACTACAAAATGCGGAAACGATGGAAACTCCATTACAACGCCGTTTAGAGCAATTAGGAAAAATTCTAATTACAACCGCTTTGTTGTTAACTGTT
Organism: Pseudoneobacillus sp.; assembly: GCA_035631415.1. Classification (GTDB taxonomy): domain Bacteria; phylum Bacillota; class Bacilli; order Bacillales; family Cytobacillaceae; genus Pseudoneobacillus. Next base: position 4,994 of record DASQIV010000051.1, read on the forward strand.
TTAGTAGTAGCTGTCGGTGTGTTGCAAGGACATGAATTGTATGAAATGTTTTTAGCAGGAGTTTCTCTAGCTGTTGCGGCTATCCCAGAAGGATTACCGGCTATTGTAACAGTAGCGTTATCGCTAGGTGTCCAAAAGATGATTAAAAAGAATGCGATTGTTCGAAAGCTACCGGCAGTTGAAACACTTGGTTGCGCCTCTGTTATTTGTTCAGATAAAACCGGTACAATGACTCAGAATAAGATGACGGTAACACATTTATGGAGTGGTGGAAAAACTTGGACTGTCGGTGGGGTTGGGTATGAACCAACAGGTACCTTCT
>DASQIV010000052.1:0-5491 GCA_035631415.1 Pseudoneobacillus sp.
GAATTAACGTAATCGATTACGTTAATTCGCACTTAAAAGAAAGTTAGTGTGCAAAAGGCCATATATCATAATGAAAAATCCAATATATTCAATCACTATCGAATTTCATATAGGTATGGGTACGTAATCGATTACGTAAACTTTATTTTTCTAAAGTTCGAATATCAAAGGAGGATCTTTCCATAAGGATTGGGAGGATTAAACTAAATGGCAACTATCACAATAAAAGAAATTGCAAAATTGGCAGGGGTATCCACTGCAACAGTTTCTAGAGTGTTGAACAATAGCGGAGGTTACTCGGACGAGACTAAACTACGTGTTTTAGAAATACTCGAAAAATTCAACTACCAAACCAACGTTGTTGCTAAAAGTCTCAGGACAAGCCTTACTAAAACGGTAGGGATTATAGTTCCTGATATTACAAACGAATACTATGCGTTGATTGCACTTGCTATTGAAAATTATTTTTCACCAAAAGGGTATTCCATTTATATTTACAATACGAATGAAGAGCCTGAAAAAGAAAGATTGTTGATAAGAGATCTGGAGTCACGTGGGGTGGATGGTCTTGTTTATATATCAGGAAAAATGAGCGTTCCCCGTGAAGCTTTAAAAAAGCGCTTACCAATTGTCTGTATTAATCGTCGTGAAGAAATGAGCGAAGAAATAACAGTAATTGAATCGGATAACTATCAAGGTGGATTCTTGGCAACTGAAGAACTTCTTAATCAAGGCTGTACAAATATTGTCATTATTAGAGATGAACGTGATATTGTACCGATGAATGAGCGATATAGAGGATACTGTGATGCCTTAAAAAAGAAGGGCTTGCCTGTAAATCTAGAACTCGTCAAACCAATCTCATTTAATGTTTCACACGCTGCAGAATGTGTTGAAAATCTAATTCGGAATCATATTCAGTTTGATAGCATTTTTGCTTGTAGTGACATGCTAGCCTTTGGTGCTATGCAAGCTTTAAGAGAGCACGGTAAAAGGATTCCAGAAGATATCAAAGTAATTGGCTTCGATAATATAACATTTGGAAGATATAGTCACCCACAATTAACCACTATTAATCAAGATAAAGAAAGGTTAGGCGAAGCGGCTTCGGAAATTCTATTAAACATAATGGAAAAAAAAGAGAGACCAAAGCAGCCGAATATAGTGATTCCGGTTTCCTTGGTTAAAAGAAAGAGCACATAATAGGGATGTACTTTTTTAAAATGTAAAAATGATGGACAAAACTTATCCATTTTACAAGGAAAATGGCCATCACAAGTGCGTAGTTGGAAAGCTCTTTAGTAAAGCTTTGTTCCATTTTAATTTAATGATCATTTTTATAAATATTATCGAGGTGATATCTATGATAAACAAGGTCGACGAAAAAAAGAAAGCGGTTGGCGAAAAAGCGACTGAGTATATTCAAAATGGAATGACAATTGGGCTAGGATCGGGTTCAACCGTCTATTGGATGATGAAAAAATTGGGGGAACTTATTAAACAAGGACTCAATGTTAAAGGTGTCCCTTCATCATTGAGGACGGAAGGATGGGCAAAGGAATTTGGTATTCCGTTAGTTTATTTTTCCGAAGTCAGCCGATTAGATTTGGCTATCGACGGGGCTGATGAAGTGGATCCTAATTTCAATCTTACAAAAGGGGGAGGAGGTTCCTTACTTAGAGAAAAGCTAGTAAATGATGCTGCAGATAAACTCATTATCGTTGTCGACGACAGTAAATTAGTACCGAAACTTGGGGCTTTTCCACTGCCAGTTGAAGTTGTACAGTTTGGTTGGCAGAACACTGCCCGAAAATTAGAAAAACTAGGGTGCAAGCCGAAATTACGCGTAAGAGACGATAAGGTCTTTGTTTCTAATAACGGGAATTATATTTTAGATTGTGAATTTACTTCTATCTCAGATCCGGTTGCCCTTCATCAGAAAATTAAACTTATACTTGGGGTAGTGGAGACAGGATTATTTATAAACATGACTGATATCGTTATTGTTGGTGAAGAAAATGGGATAAAAATTTTAACAAAAGGCTGATATCAGTTTTGAAAGAAAAGGTAGGATAGAATGAGTAGATTAGATGTTTTTACATTTGGAGAAACGATGGTTCTTTATCAGCCCGAGCAAATGCTACCTTTAGAATATATCAACAAGTTTCCAAAAGGAATGGGTGGGGCTGAAACGAATGTTGCGATTGGATTGACGAGATTAGGTCACATCGTGGGCTGGTTCTGTAAGCTCGGGGACGATCCGTTTGGTAGATTTATACTTAAAACCGTCCGTGGTGAAGGGGTAGAAACATCCTCTTGTCGGATCACCGACCAAGCGCCAACCGGTTTGATTTTTAAAGAGCAATTGTCACCAGAGAATATGAATGTCTACTATTATCGAAAAGGCTCAGCCGCAAGTTTAATAGAACCGGATGATCTGGATGAGGAGTATATTTCAAAAGCGAAGATACTTCATCTTACAGGAATCACACCTGCTTTAAGTGAATCATGCTACCAAACGGTCATGAGAGCAATTGAAATTGCAAAAAAACATCATATGTTGATTGTTTTCGATCCTAATGTACGTTTAAAACTTTGGTCAAAAGAAAAAGCAAAAAAGGTACTTAGTGAAATTGCTTCATATGCAGATGTTATTCTACCAGGTATGGATGAAGGTGAATTAATGACTGGATTCACCAAACCTGAGGATGTAGCAGCTGCCTTAATGGGTGAAAGTGAGAAAACTATTGTTATAAAACTCGGTAGTAATGGGGCTTATTTGCATACGAAGAATGAACAAGTCTATATTGAAGGATTCCCTGTGCAACAGGTTGTAGATCCAGTTGGGGCAGGAGATGGATTTGCTGCTGGAATTATAAGTGGGATCTTACGCCAAGAACCTTGGCCACAAATAGTAAAACGAGCAAATGCCATAGGAGCGATCGTTGTTGGCATGAGGGGCGATTTCGAAGGACTTCCAACCTTCGAAACTGTTGAACAATATATAAGACCAAATACCAAAAATACAGATGTTAAAAGATAGGAGAATTAACAATGAGCCAATTTAAAGTAGTAGTAACGGATTATGAATATGATTCTTTTGTACCAGAGAATGAAGTATTGAATAAACTTGGAATTGAACTTACCTTTGCTCAATGTAAAACTGAAGAAGAAGTGATCGAAGCATGTAAAGATGCTGATGCTCTTATCAATCAATATGCACCTATTACACGGAAAGTAATTGAACAACTTGAAAATTGCAAAGTTATCTCAAGATATGGTGTTGGATTTAATACAATTGATATCGACGCTGCAACAGAAAAAGGAATAGCTGTTGGAAATGTAACCGATTACTGTTTAGATGAGGTTTCTGATCATGCAATGGCACTGCTTCTATCCAGCGCTCGAAAAGTAACATTGATGAATAATGCAGTAAAAGGTGGCACATGGGACTTTAAAGTAGCAGTTCCTATTTTCCGTCTAAGAGGACGAATTCTTGGTCTAGTGGGCTTTGGAAATATCCCACAAAGTGTTACAAGAAAGGCACAAGCTTTTGGTCTAAGTGTCATTGCTTATGACCCATTCGTTCCAAAAGCGGTTGCAGAAGCAATGAATGTAGAATTAGTTAGTTTAGAAGAACTTTGTGAAAAATCGGATTACATTTCCGTTCATCTTCCATTAAATAAGCATACTGAAAAAATTATAAGCCACGAGCAATTTAATAAAATGAAAAAAGAAGCATTTATCATAAATACAGCACGTGGACCTGTTATTGATGAGCAAGCGCTTATTGAAGCATTACAAGAAGGTAAAATTGCAGGTGCAGGGTTGGATGTTTTAGAAATAGAACCGATTAATCCTAATAATCCACTTCTAAAAATGGATAACGTCATTCTAAATCCACATTCTGCTTTCTATTCTGTAGAAGCTGAGTTGGAATTGAAAAGAAAAACAGCTCAAAATGTTGCAGACGTATTGTCTGGTTATTATCCAACTTACCTCGTAAACAAAGATGTAAAAGAAAAAGTAATTTTGAAAGATAAATAATTCATATTATGACATCCATAAGTGTCAGTTATTTTAGGAGTTTAGTACTCTTCTGATGACTGACACTTTTATTGTAATCTTTATCCTTAGAAAAAAAGATGGTTCAAGGTTATGCCGAAAGTTTTATTTCCAAACTCTTTTTAATTGGAATAACTCTTGGAAATATCCCCAAACAGAAATAGGGGACATAAATAATTGATAAATTAACACATACGTGAAAAAGCCAGAGATATTTTTCCTGATTTTTAAACCTAATGTACGAAATACCTTCCTTTGGTATCGATACATCACATAATTCGTTAATAAGGCTAGTGGAAGGACATACAGTATGGTTGCACCGACGATATAAAAATAACCAAAAAATGATAAAATTAACCCAGGGATCCAAACAAATGTATAGACAAAGTCTAAGTATGGTATGACAAGGTTTGTGCCAGAAAGGAAACGAGTAAATACTTGTGGTTGTTCCCAAGGTTTTACCTGTTTGATAGCCTCAATCATTCCTCTTGCCCATCTACTTCTTTGTCTTACAAAATGAATAAAGGATTCAGGAACATCCGTAAAAGCAATTGCTTGGGGTTCAAAATAGACTTTGCAGTGAATTTGCAGCATTTGCCAAGTTAAAACAATATCTTCACCGATAGCATCAGACCATCCTCCAACTTTTATAAGAGCATCTTTTTTATATAAACTAAAGGCACCTTGAGCAACAAGTGTTCCTTGATAAAAACCTTGAAGTCGTTTTACAGACGCAATCCCCAAAAAATAATCCCATTCTTGAATTTTGGTCCAAAAATTCTTTCGACTATTCCGAACTAAAACAGCACCTGCTACAGCACAAATATCTTTTGGAGCAGATAATAGTCTACTTACTAGTAGTTGTACAGCCGATCTAGTAATCAAAGTATCCGCATCTAAAGTAATCACTAAAGAGGTATCAATAATTTCTAAAGCTTTATTTAATGCAAAATGTTTCCCTGGCTTTTCTTCATATAAAACAGTCAATTCAAGATTAAATTCTCGCCCTGCGTTTAATGCTTCCCTACCTGTTTGATCAGTAGAAGCATTATCAATAACGATGACTTTGATTATACCGTCATATACTTGCTGCGAGATAAATTTAATGGTTTCTCTTATTTGATTTTCTTCATTTCTACATGAAATTAATATCGTTACGGGTTCGTTCGGTTGCTGGATCTTTAATTTTGGTTGTTTATCGTACAAAAGGCTAAAAATCATAAATGCATTTAAATAACCAGGTATGTAGGCGATACCTGCAATGATGAGAACGGCCGGAATAAAACCAATGATGGATTCTAATTCCTTCATCCATGGTAAGGATAAATAAATTGAAAATAAAACCCACAAACCAGCGTAAAAATGACTTATCCAGAACTTCGAAATGACTGGTAAATAATATCCTCTATAGGTTTTTACTTTATTT
>DASQIV010000053.1:0-3999 GCA_035631415.1 Pseudoneobacillus sp.
AGATTCTTTCAAGGAAAAGGTAAAGAATTGGAATAGGACTACAATCGAAGATCATATCTTGTCTCTTACTGAACTGTTAAACGATTTTCAATCTGTTACAAAGGCATTACGCCAAGAAGGAGCTTTTGTTAGTTGTCTAGAAGCTCAAAATACTGCCGATAAAAAAGCAAATGAACTTCGCTCTCGTGTAACGGGCATAAGTGCATCTTTACAATCTATTCTAACTGATTTTGATGAAAAATTAATTTCGTTTAGTGAAGAAGAATGGCAATCAATATTAAAGGATGAAAGGTTAGTTGAATTGTCATTTGTTCTCTCAGAGCGCCGTACAAGAGCAAACGAAAAGCTTTCAAAAGAGGAAGAGAAATTAATTAATTCCTTAAGTGTCGATGGATATCATAGCTGGGGTCAAATGTATGACTTAATTGTTGGTTCTATTCAGATTCCTTTTAAAGATGAAGATGGTGAAAAACATTTATCTGTAGGTCAAGCATCTAATAAATTTTCAAGTTCTGACCGCAACGTGAGAAAAAATGTTTTTGAAAACTGGGAAGAAGCATGGGGAGATAAGGCTGAACTACTTTCTAAAACATTAAATCATTTAGCTGGATTCCGTTTAAATGTATATAAGCAACGTGGTTGGGAAGATACATTAAAAGAATCTCTTGATATGAATAGAATGAGTAGAAAGACCTTAGAAACAATGTTGGAAGTTATTTCGGACTATAAACAACCTCTTGTTGAATATATGAAACGCAAAGCAGAACTTTTAGGTGTTGAAAAATTAAGTTGGTATGACCTTGATGCACCAATTGGAAATAGTGAATCAAAGTTATCGTACCAAGAAGGGGCAGATTTCATCCTAGAACATTTTGCTCAATTTGGAGAGGAAAAAACTAAGTTTGCCAAAATGGCATTTGAGGATAGATGGATTGAAGCAGAAGATCGTGCAGGTAAACGACCAGGAGGCTTTCATACCTATTTCCCTGAGTCTGGTCAATCTCGCATTTTTATGACGTATTCAGGAACACCATCTAATATATCAACTTTAGCTCATGAGTTAGGCCACGGCTTCCATACTTATGCGATGAGAGATTTACATACCTTAAATCGTAACTACGCGATGAATGTTGCGGAAACGGCCTCTACTTTTGCTGAAATGATCTTAGCAGATGCCTCCGTAAAAAGTGCTACAACAAAAAAGGAAAAAATTGCGTTATTAGAAGATAAAGTACAACGCTCTGTAGCATTACTTATGAATATTCATTCCCGCTTCCTATTTGAAACAAAGTTCTACGAAGAACGAAAATCAAGTATGGTTAGCTCAGAAAGATTAAATGAATTAATGTTACAAGCTCAAAAGGAAGCTTATGCAGATGGTTTAGAAGAGTATCATCCGTTATTTTGGGCATCTAAGCTTCATTTCTATTTAACGGGAGTTCCATTTTATAACTTCCCGTATACCTTTGGTTATTTATTCTCATTAGGAATTTATTCCAAAGCGATTGAAGAAGGAAAAGGCTACGAAGAAAAATATATTGCCTTATTGAAAGATACGGCAAGTATGACAGTAGAAGATTTAGCAAAGAAACATTTAAATGTTGATTTAACTGAAAGAGATTTCTGGGAAGCGGCTGTAAAACTATGTGTAAAAGATGTTGAGGATTTCTTGGAATTAACAAAATAAGAACCAATAAAAAACACATCACTTTGAAAACGTGATGTGTTTTTTATCGTAAACGAAATATAATTACATTTTTTTTAGTTTGAACGGACTAATCATTAATAAGGAAAGAATAATAATGATAAATAAGAATGTTTGGGAAGGAACGTAAGGCAAACCTAAATAACTTAATGTAGCTAGACAGCCAGCAGCGGTAATGGGGAGTCCTGTAAAGTAACCATTGTTTTCGGAAATATTGAAGCGTGCAAGTCTAAAAGCTCCACATCCAATAAAAAAAACGGTAAAGAATGAACCAGGTCCACCAAACTCATGTAAAATTCCTTGGTATAATAATAGTGCAGGGGCAACTCCAAATGATATAATATCACACATGGAATCTAATTGTTTGCCAAGTTCTGACTCAATATTAAACTTTCGTGCAACCATGCCATCAAAACGATCTGCTAATGCTGCTATAAAAATTAATAGTAAGCTTAAATTTAAATTGCCATGTATAGTAAAAATAATAGCAAATCCACCAAGAGATAAATTGATTAAGGTCAGAACATTTGCTGTTTGCGCTTTTAACTTTTTAATTGTTTGATCTAAAGCATCGGATAAAAACAAATTCTTCACTCCTTTCATATTAGGAATGGAACAGCTACCAAAAATATCACTTCTATAATATTATTTAATTCTAAGTGTTTTATGAACATCCGTAAAGAGCATTTCTCAACCTTTTGGAGGTAATTATTTTGTTAAAAAACGTATATAGACTATTGATCGAGCTAACGAATGGGAAATGGTCATCTAAAATTTTAAAAAAGTTCGCACAGTCGCATCTAAGTAAATTTATAGTTCCTTCATTTGCTAAAACTTATAAGATTAACACGAATGAAATGGCTAATCCCTTGCAAACTTATCCTACCTTGCATGATTTTTTTATTCGAAAACTAAAGGATAACACGAGGCCGATCCATTCAGAAGAGACTTCTGTTACGAGCCCAGTTGATGCCATTATTGAGGATATTGGAAACATTCAATCAGATTCAATGATAAAGGTTAAGGGGAAAATATATTCTATAACAGAAATGTTAGGAAGTATAGAAAAAGCGGCGCCTTATGTAAATGGTACATATATGATCTTTTATTTAAGCCCTAGTCATTATCATCGTATCCATTCTCCTGTCAATGGAAAAGTAATAGACCAATGGGAGCTTGGGGGAAAATCATACCCAGTCAATAAATGGGGATTGAAATATGGAAATGCTCCATTGTCAAAAAATTATCGTTCCATAACTGAAATAGATGTTTTAGGACATCAGGTTGCTGTTGTAAAAGTCGGGGCAATGTTTGTGAATTCAATTGAACTAACACATCCAAATGAAAGTTTACTTAAAGGACGTGAGTTAGCCTATTTTACTTTCGGTTCGACAGTAATCCTTTTATTTCAAGAAAATCACTTTTCCTTACTTCCATCAATCAAAACTCCTCATCCAATAAAAATGGGTGAAAAAATAGGAGAAGTTTTATCATAACCCTTTTTGGCGCACCAAAAGATGCGTCAATTTTCTTTTTAGTTTCAAAAAAAAACTTCAGAACAGTTTTAGAAATTGAAAAAGCTGCTCTGAAGGTTTGTCTTCATTCTTATGTTAGGAAATAACTTTTATTTTATTTGTAAGGGATCGACGGTGAATTTCAAGTTCAATGAGGCGAATAAAATCTAGACTGAGATTTAGTTCTCTTGCCCTAAAATAAGATTCAATTAATAATTCATCTGACAATTTGCGCATGTCAGCATCCACCTCCTAAAATTAGATCAAAGGTTCTAAAAATGAATTTTGAGCATAAAATGGTAAGTTGTCCTTAGGTGTATTATTAATTTATCAAATTTATCCAATAAGAACAATCGTTCTCTTATCCACAATAAACCGTGGATAACCTGTGGTTAATTTGTTTATAATCTGAATAAAGATAGAATAAACTAGTGTGTATCATGTGCATAAAGTTATCCACAGTGTTGAATGTTAGTTTTTTTTGTCGAAAACTTTTTATTTTATTTCTATTTTTCTACAAATTCCAACAATAATGATTAAAATAAAATACTTCTACCAATGGCTGATGTGTCTTTTAGGTGAACGGAAATAATTTTTTTGGCTTATGGCTGCCTAATATAATGTAAAAGATAAATTTTAAAGGTTTATTTTGAAACTATGGATAAAATTAGTTATGATAGATAAGTTAATGAGCAGAAATAATGAGGTGTATATGAATTGTTGAAGAATTTTTTGCCAAATCAGCATGTTAAGAGTATTTTCGAAATTACTCCAGACTCT
>DASQIV010000054.1:0-7952 GCA_035631415.1 Pseudoneobacillus sp.
TGAACAACACGTTTTAACATTCCTTCACCTCCTTTTACTCATTATAAACAATTTTAAACGTTTAAAACCTGTATTCTAGGATTATTTAATATCTATTTGTCACCTTTTTGAAATAACTTTTCTAGTATAATAATTTACTAATTGTGGAAATTCTATTCCATTTAAGGTTAGCATCGCTACTTTGAAGAGTCAAATATATAGGTGGGCTTGTTCTCATCTTATAGATGTCGATCTGCAAATAACTGCTCTTTGATCAATTGCAAACCTTCCTTGATTTTTCTTGCTCGTATCTCTCCAATTCCCTCTACGTCATCTAAGTCCTCAACGGATGCTGCTACAACATGGGGTAAATGTTCAAAACGATTAATCAAATTCTCAATAATCACAATCGGTAATCTCGGAACCTTATTCAGCATTCGATAACCTCTTGGGCAAATAAATTCATCTAAGTGCACATATCCAGAATGTCCCAATTGTTTAAGGAAGAAGGAATCCTCTATAACCTCTTCTGCAGACATCTCCTGTAATCTACAAAGGACCTGCTCTGTATCAATTTTTCGATCATGAGAATAATCTTTAATAATTAGAGCTGCTTCCTCTTCCATATCTGCTAATAACTCATTCATTTGTAAATAAATCAGTCTACCTTCCGTACCTAATTCATTTAAATAATTGATGAGCTCGGTTTTAATCCTTAAGACCATCTCCACACGTCTTAAAACTTGAAGAACATCCCCATAAGTGACTAATTCTTCAAATTCCAAAATACTTAAGTTCGATATACTTTGCTCTAAAACAAGTTTATATTTTTCTAGAGTTTGCAAGGCTTGGTTAGCTTTAGAAAAAATCACCGAAATATCCTTTATCGTATATCGGAAGCTCCCTTGATATAGTGTAATTACGTTTCTTCTTTGAGAAATGGCAATGACCAAAGCTTTTGTTTGCTTGGCTACCCTTTCCGCTGTACGGTGGCGCATTCCTGTTTCAGAGGATGGAATAGATGAATCTGGTGCAAGCTGAGCGTTTGCAATCAGTATTTTATTACCTTGCTCATTTAATATGATAGCACCATCCATTTTCGCAAGTTCGTATAAAAAACTAGGAGTGAATACACAATTTACTTGGAAGCCACCATCCACCATAGCTTTTACTTAATCATTATATCCAAGTACGATTAATCCTCCTGTATTAGCGCGGAGTACATTATCAATTCCATCGCGAATGGGCGTACCAGGAGCAATAAATTGCAAAATTTCACTCTTTATTTTTTCACTCAGCTTTTTATGATCCATTCTTATCCTCCTAATGTCACTTTTAGCGCTTGACTAACGGTTGATACACCAATTAGTTCAATTCCTTCTGGACCTTTCCATCCCCCTAAGTTATTTGCCGGTAAAATGACTCTTTCAAAGCCTAGCTTTGCCGCTTCTTGCACTCTTTGCTCAATTCTTGATACCCTTCTGACCTCACCCGTCAAACCTACTTCACCAATAATACAGTCGGTAGGTCGTGTTGGCTTATCACGAAAGCTTGAGGCAATACTGACTGCAATAGCAAGATCAATAGCAGGCTCATCTAATTTTACTCCACCTGCTACTTTTAAATAAGCATCCTGATTTTGAAGTAACATCCCTACTCGTTTTTCTAAAACGGCCATTAAAAGGGGGACACGATTATGATCTATACCAGTCGCCATACGTCGTGGATTTCCAAAGCTTGTTGGTGAAATAAGAGCTTGAACCTCTACCAAAACTGGACGTGTTCCTTCCATTGAGGCAACAACGGTCGACCCAGCAGCTCCTTGTGAACGTTCTTCAAGGAAAATCTCCGATGGATTTTCAACTTCTTCAAGACCCGCTTCTTTCATTTCAAAAATACCCATTTCATTTGTAGAACCAAAACGATTTTTTACTGCCCTTAATATCCGGTATGTATGATGTCTTTCCCCCTCAAAATATAGAACAGTATCAACCATATGTTCTAATATTCTAGGACCAGCAATCGAACCTTCTTTTGTGACGTGGCCGACAATGAAAATGGCTATCCCTTTTGTTTTAGCTATTCTCATTAGCTCTGCCGTACATTCACGAACTTGAGATACGCTTCCTGGAGCAGACGTCACATTGGGATGGAAAACCGTTTGAATGGAGTCAACAATAACAAAATGAGGAGTCATCTCCTCAATCGTTTGATTAATATCTTCTAAATTGGTTTCCGAATAGACAAGTAGGTTATCAGATTTTATTCCTAAGCGATCAGCACGAAGCTTTGTTTGTCGCAACGATTCTTCACCCGAAATGTAAAGAACACGATGATTATGTATAGCTAGCTGTGCGGAAACTTGCAGTAATAAGGTTGATTTACCAATACCTGGATCCCCACCAATTAAAACAAGAGAACCTCGAACGACTCCACCACCTAGAACACGGTTTAGTTCGACCAAGTCTGTTTTCACGCGGGGTTCTGATACCGTTTCAATGGAAGTGATCGGAGTTGCTTTTGACATCGATTTATCTTGATTCGAATGAATGAAAGCCCCTCTTCTTGCAGGTGTTGCCCTCTCTACCTCTTCGACCATCTTATTCCATTCACCACATCCTGGACATTTCCCCATCCATTTGGCCGATTCATATCCACATTCCTGGCACATGAATTTTGTTTTTGCCTTTGCCATTTTTTACATCCTCTCTTTAAAATACCTAGTTCTTCTCTAATTTATGATTATTATTTTAATAAAAAGAATTGAAATTGATTTTTTTAAAAAAAGAGGTACACGAAGTTTTATAAGTCGTGTACCTCCTGTTTTTTTAGGATTGATTCCTTTTTAAATCACTTCCGTCGGTTCGGCTGTTTTAACAACAAACTCCCCTTCTTCTACATCGATCAGAACTTTACTATTGGTCAATAATTTACCTTTCAGTAATTCTTCTGATAACCGATCCTCAATATGCTTTTGAATAGCTCGACGCAATGGACGTGCACCATATTCAGGATCATAGCCTTCTTCAGAGATTTTTTCTTTAGCAATATCTGTAAGCTCAACATCAATGTTTTGCTCTTTTAAACGTTTCACTAACTGATCAGACATTAGAGTAACAATTTCTTTTAAATGCTTTTTCTCTAATGCGTGGAAAACAATCATTTCATCAATTCGGTTTAAGAATTCTGGACGGAATGCCTTTTTCAGTTCCTCCATCACCTTGCCCTTCATATCCTTATAATCTTGTTCTCCATCTTGGATATTAAATCCTACGTATTTATTACGTTTTAGCGACTCAGCTCCAACGTTAGAGGTCATAATAAGAACGGTGTTACGGAAATCAACTGTTCTACCTTTAGAATCGGTTAATCGACCATCCTCTAAAACTTGTAATAGGATATTAAACACATCTGGATGTGCTTTTTCAATTTCATCTAACAAAATAACCGAATATGGCTTTCTACGAACCTTTTCTGTTAACTGTCCGCCTTCTTCATAACCTACATAGCCTGGAGGTGAGCCAACAAGACGAGAAGTCGAATGCTTCTCCATATATTCAGACATGTCAATGCGGATCATGGCATCTTCATCCCCAAACATTGCCTCTGCTAATGCACGGCCAAGCTCTGTTTTACCAACACCAGTAGGGCCTAAGAAGATGAAAGAACCGATCGGACGTTTAGGATCCTTTAAACCTGCACGTGCACGGCGTACTGCTCTAGAAATAGCCTTAACAGCTTCCTCTTGACCAATGACACGAGAATGGATAATCTCTTCTAGCTTTAATAGCTTATCTGTTTCGGTTTGAGCTAATCGAGAAACAGGTATTCCCGTCCAGCTTGATACGACATTTGCAATGTCTTCCACCGTCACTTCACTATTTTCTTTCCCTTGTTGCTCTTTCCAATTCTTCTTCGTTTCTTCCAGCTTCTCTCTTAAGCGTTGCTCGGTATCTCGGAGTGAGGCTGCTTTTTCAAACTCCTGGCTTTGAACAGAAGAATCCTTCTCTTTTCTTACTTCTTCAAGCTTTAGCTCTAATTCTTTTAAATTTGGAGGTGTCGTATATGAGCGAAGACGAACTTTTGATCCGGCTTCATCAATTAAATCAATCGCCTTATCTGGTAAGAATCGATCAGAGATATATCGATCTGATAGCTTAACTGCCGCTTCAATCGCTTCATCAGTAATCGAAACTCGATGATGAGCTTCATAACGATCACGTAAGCCTTGTAAAATTTGAACAGATTCCTCCATCGTTGGTTCATCAACTCGAATTGGTTGGAAACGTCTTTCTAATGCTGCATCTTTTTCAATATATTTACGGTATTCATCTAAAGTTGTGGCACCTATACACTGTAATTCACCACGTGCTAATGAAGGTTTTAATATATTTGAAGCATCAATGGCACCTTCTGCTCCACCTGCACCGATTAACGTGTGTAGTTCGTCGATAAATAGAATGATATTTCCAGCTTGGCGAATTTCATCCATCACTTTCTTTAAACGATCCTCGAACTCTCCACGATATTTTGTTCCGGCTACTACGGTACCCATATCTAATGTCATAACACGCTTATCACGAAGAATTTCCGGCACTTCATTATTGACAATCTGTTGAGCTAATCCTTCCGCAATCGCTGTTTTACCTACTCCTGGCTCACCGATTAATACAGGGTTATTTTTAGTACGACGGCTTAATACTTCAATCACACGTTGAATTTCTTTACTACGGCCAATAACCGGATCAAGACTTCCTTCACGAGCGATAGCCGTTAAATCACGTGCCAAACTATCTAATGTTGGCGTATTTGCACTAGCAGAAGCACCGCCTTGATGTCCATTCGAATCGTTACTTCCTAATAATTGTAAAACTTGTTGACGAGCCTTATTTAAACTAACACCCAAATTATTTAACACACGAGCAGCTACACCTTCTCCTTCACGAATAAGGCCTAGTAAAATATGCTCTGTACCTACATAAGAATGGCCAAGTTTTCTAGCTTCATCCATTGATAGTTCGATAACCTTTTTGGCTCTAGGAGTGTAATGAACCGTTTGTGAAGTATCTTGCCCTTTACCAATTAAAGTTTCTACTTCTTTTTGGATTTTATCTGAACCGAGTCCAAGTGCATACAGTGCCTTTGCAGCAATTCCTTCTCCTTCTCGAACTAATCCAAGCAGAATATGCTCTGTACCAATATTATTATGTCCTAATCGAATAGCCTCTTCTTGAGCTAATGCTAAAACCTTTTGGGCTCTTTCTGTAAATCTTCCAAACATCATAGTTTCATCCTCCTAACGATCTCATTTTTCTAATCTTAATCTTTCACGGATCAATGAAGCACGTCTAATATCCCTTTCATTAGGGCGCAGTGCCCCACCAGCGTATTGCTGGAGGAAACCTGGTTGTGTAAGTATCATTAGTTCATTCAAAATATTTTTTGAGATATCCTTTATATATCCCATATCAATTCCAAGCCGGACATCTGACAAACAGCGTGCAGCTTCTTTTGATTCAATTATTCTTGAATTAGATAATATTCCTAAGGAACGGAAGACTCTGTCTTCTAATTGTATGTTCGAAGTTTTCACTAATGCTTCACGGGCTGTTCTTTCTTGAGAAATTAGTTGACTTACAACACTAATTAAATCAGCTACGATATCCTCTTCAGACTTTCCTAGTGTTATTTGATTGGATATTTGAAAAATATTCCCTAAAGCCTCACTACCTTCACCGTAGATACCTCTTACCACTAAACCTAGCTGGTTAATGGCTGGAATAATACGATTCATTTGATGAGTTAAGACCAACCCTGGTAAGTGCATCATCACAGAGGCTCTTAGCCCTGTTCCAACATTAGTAGGGCAACTTGTTAAATATCCATGCTTTTCATCAAATGCATAAGCAACGTGTTGCTCTAAAACATCATCCATTTGATTTGCCAGCTTTAAAGCCTCTACCAATTGCAGACCTGGAAACAAGCATTGAATACGAATATGGTCTTCTTCATTTAACATTATACTAATGTCTTCATTTTCTGAAAGAATGCATGCTCCATTGGGAGAGTCCTCCGCTAAATGAGGACTGATTAAATGCTTTTCTACTAATACCCTCTTTTGAAGGGGCTGAAGCTCATTCATTTTTAATAATTCAAAAGGAACTAGTTTTATGAAATCTTGACCTCGAACCATTTCCTCCATTGTTTGAATGATAGCAGCTGCTTCTTCATTCGTTATTAACGTAGGGAACTTATAATCTTGAATGTTTCGAGCAAGTCGAACCCGGGAACTTAAAACAATATCAGAATCTGGTCCTTCAGCACTCATCCATGAGCTTATTGCCTGATTCAAAAAGCGTTCAAGTGACACAACTATTCGCCTCCTTCATGAGCATCGTTCAGATTTTTTTCTAGGGAACGAATTTCATCACGAATAACTGCTGCACTCTCAAACTCTTCTTTAGAGATTAATTCTTTCAATCGTATTTTCTTCTCTTCTAGTTCTTTTCTTAACCTTAAATTTCCGCCAACCTTTTTAGGAATTTTCCCATTATGTGTCCAGTTCCCACTATGAAGTCTTCTTAAAATGGGTTTTAATTGGTCCTTAAAAGCATGATAACAATTGGAACATCCAAATCTTCCTACTTTTACAAACTGAGGGTATGTCATAGAACATTGATTACATTGTAAGATTTCTTCTTGATGGAAAGCATCTTGTTTAGGTTGAGGGACAGGATAGTCTACATTTAATAGTCCTGCTAACAGATTATGAATTGGAAAGGCAGATGTACCATTCATCATAAACATCTCTCCCTTTTCCTGGGCACATTTTTCACAAAGATGAAATTCCGTCTTTTCTCCATTCATGATTTTCGTAAAATGTAGGGTGGCTGGTCTTTGATTACATTCCTGACAAATCATGTTTTCACCCACTTACCTTATTTATATTTTAATGTAGTTAACATTGCTTTTAACATTCGAGCCCGTAATTCGTCACGGTAAGGAAGGTCAATATATAATACTGAACGGTCAATAACACTTAACATTATTTTAGCTTCACGGTTATTGATTACTTCTTCCCCTACAAGGCGGTAAATGACGTCCTCTGCACTACTCTGGCTAATCCAATTCCCAAATAGAGATAATAATTGATCAACGAGATGCGCATGGTCGTCTGTCTGAACTTTCATAATTCGTATATATCCTCCGCCTCCACGTTTACTCTCTACCATATAACCTCTTTCAATCGTGAAACGGGTATTGATGACATAATTGATTTGGGATGGGACACATTGAAATTTATCAGCAATCTCACTACGTTTGATTTCGACTAAATCAGAATCACTAATATCTAGTACCTGCTTCAAGTAATTTTCAATGATGTCAGATATATTCCTCATCTAACCACCTCCTCATCTGACTTTGACTATATTTGACTATAATTATACATGAAATAATAATTAAAATTCAACTGACAGCAATCCACATTCACTTATTTTCCCCAAAAATAGGCGAATCGAAACGTGGTTTAGGAAATTCCCCTTTTAAAAGGGAGGAAGGATTAACTTTATTCTATTAAATTCTAAATGCCCATCATTTTTAGTATGATGGGCATTTTATACTTCTGTAAAATTACTAAAATGTTCTCAGGTGGAAATATATCTGACTAAATTCGAGGGTTATCTGACTTTTTTTAGCATTTTTCTTACTCTTTTTTCATTTTATCTGACTAAAAATCAACTATTACTAGCTTTGGCACAATATTACCATTTACAGGGGGAGGAAAACCTAAAAAACACAAAAAAAACAACCCTTCCGGGTTGTTCTTATTCGCCTGGCGACGTCCTACTCTCACAGGAGGAATCCTCCAACTACCATCGGCGCTGAGAAGCTTAACTTCCGTGTTCGGTATGGGAACGGGTGTGACCTTCTCGCTATCGCCACCAGACTGTATTTACTTTGAGGTTTGTTCC
>DASQIV010000055.1:0-2024 GCA_035631415.1 Pseudoneobacillus sp.
ATCCTACAGAACAGAAAGCTGTCGATCGTGCGGCTGAAATATGTAAGTTTGATTTAGTAACTCATATGGTTTATGAATTTCCAGAATTACAAGGGTTTATGGGAGAAAAATATGCTGTACAAAAATGCGAGGACAAGAGTGTTGCAAATGCGATTAATGAACACTATATGCCTCGTAATGCAGATGACCATACACCTCCAAGCAATGTTGGAGCTATATTAGCCCTTGCAGATAAACTGGATACAATCACTTCCTTCTTCGCAATTGGAAAGATACCTAGTGGTTCTCAAGATCCGTATGCACTTAGACGTCAGGCTTCTGGAATTGTTCAAATTTTGCTAGATCGAAAATGGAACATTTCACTTGAGGAAGTTCTTACACTTTCTTTAAATTTTATTGAGAAAACTTCAATGTCTAAAAAGCCATTAGTTGAGATTAAGGAAGAACTCAGTAATTTCTTTAAACTTCGAATCAAACATTTATTGCAAGAAAAAGGAATCCGCTACGATATTATTGACGCGATTTTAGGAAAGAATGTTGGGGTTATTTATTCCCTTGTTCGTAAAGCTGAAATACTAGAAACTAGAAAAGATGACCATGAGTTTAAAGAAAATATGGAGTCGTTAAGTCGAGTTCTTAATATTGCTGGTAAAGTAGAAAATGTAGTATTGATTAACCCACAATTATTTGAAAATGATTATGAAAAGGCCCTTTTTGATCAAACACAACATTTAGAAGCATTTCTTCAAACTTCTATTTCGGAAGAACAATATTACGAACAATTAGTATCTTTGAGAAGGGCTATAAACGATTATTTCGACCACACAATGGTAATGGTTGAAAACAATGAGCTCAAAATGAATAGATTAAGCCTGTTAGCACATTTAGCAACGTTTATTTTAAACTTTGCTAAAGTTAATGAAATCATAGTAAAATAAAGCGAAGAGCCTGTTTAGTCTAACAGGCTTTTTGCCTTTTTCTATTATTAAAAAAAGTATATAATATTCTATAAATATTGTTTTAATTAAAAAGTAGTAAAAATAAAGAAAAAAGTATACATATATTTATCATTGGATGATTAGGTGGTGAGAACAATCGAACTAAATAAACGGCAAGAAACCATTTTAGAAATCGTGAAGGAAAATGGACCTATCACCGGGGAGCAAATAGCAGAACAGCTAAATCTGACAAGAGCTACACTAAGACCAGATTTAGCTATTTTAACAATGGCTGGATTTTTAGATGCAAGACCAAGGGTGGGATATTTTTACACTGGAAAATCTGGAACCCAATTATTAACAGAGAATCTACAAAAGTTATATGTAAAAGACTTTCAATCAATACCCGTAGTAATCAGTGAAAATGTTTCTGTTTACGATGCGATATGTACGATGTTTCTAGAAGATGTTGGTACAATGTTTGTTGTCGATCAACATTCAAAATTAGTTGGAGTATTATCACGAAAAGATTTGCTTCGGGCAAGTTTAGGTAAACAGGATTTAATAAATATCCCAGTGAATATTATTATGACTCGAATGCCTAACATAACAATGTGCCAGAAGGAAGACTTACTTATTGAGGTTGCTCAAAAGCTTATTCATAAACAAATTGATGCATTACCTATTGTCAGGGAAACGGAGCAGGGCTTCGAAGTAATAGGAAGGATTACGAAAACAAATATAACGAAGGCCTTTTTATCGCTTGCTCAAGATCATTAGGCTCCAGAGAGGAGAAAGTAAAAATGAGTACGCCTGTCATCTATGTTGTATCAGATTCAGTAGGAGAGACCGCAGAATTAGTTACAAAGGCTGCGATGAGCCAATTTAATGGATCAAATATGGTACTAAAAAGATTTCCATATGTAGAGGATAAAGAGAATATTGATGAAGTGATATCATTAGTAAAAATGGATAAGGGAATGGTTGCTTTTACTCTTGTTAAGCCTGATATAAGAGAGTATATGAAAAAGCGAGCTTTAGAAGAAGGTATCTATGCATGCGATTTAATTGGTCCCTTGATGGATC
>DASQIV010000056.1:0-3423 GCA_035631415.1 Pseudoneobacillus sp.
AGCGGGGAAGAAAGAATTTCATTTCTTCCTGCCTAGCCCCTCGAGGGAAGAAAAAAATCACTTCTTCTTTGGTCAAATAACCTCAAATCCATGAAGTCAAAAAGCCGACTTCACAGATTTGAGAACATTTGCTTGTCGGGGCTAGGAAAAAATGAACTTCTTTTTTCTTTGTACGAGGCGCTTCCACTTTTTATATTTCTGACAAGTTCTGTTCATTGTTAGCGATTTATAATAATAGTATAATAAAAGGAATTACTAATTCATAAGAATGATACAAACTTATCTAAACTTACGATATGAGAGTAATATTATAGATGATTTGAGTAATCGAGGTGAAGGTTTTGCAACGTGTTACCAACTGCGTTCTTTTAAAGGAGAATAAAATATTATTGCTACAAAAACCCCGACGAGGCTGGTTTGTTGCTCCAGGTGGGAAAATGGAGCCAGGAGAATCTGTTCGAGATTCATGTATCCGTGAATATCGGGAGGAAACGGGGATCTATTTAAAAAATCCACAGATTAAAGGGATTTTTACCATTCTTATTGAAGAAGAAGGAAAGGTTACATCTGAATGGATGATGTTTACCTTTATGGCCTCTGATTCGGATGGGGTGAATGTGGATGTTTCTGAAGAAGGAAAGCTCTCTTGGTATCATGTTGACGAAATCCGTGAACTTCCGATGGCCCCGGGAGACTATCATATCCTTGATTATATGATCCATGGTAAAGGCATTATTTATGGTACCTTTACCTATACAGCAGATTTTGAGTTGATTAGTTATCGACTAGATCCAAGTAGTTAATACGTTTTTGTTAAATAGATTAAAGGGGGAAATAAAGATGAGTACGGGTTCGACGAATGACACACAAATGGTCATCATCACTGGAATGTCTGGTGCGGGAAAAACCGTAGCGATTCAAAGCTTTGAAGACCTCGGATTCTTTTGTGTGGATAATTTACCTCCGACATTACTACCAAAGTTCTTAGAGTTAATGAAAGAGTCTGGAAATAAAATGAATAAAGTGGCTTTAGTAATGGACTTAAGGGGAAGAGAGTTTTTTGATCATCTTTTTAAAGCGTTAGATGATTTAGCAGAAACCTCCTGGGTGACACCACAAATTTTATTTTTAGATGCGGATGATTCTTCATTAGTTAGACGATATAAAGAAACAAGACGATCTCATCCATTGGCACCTTCCAGTTCGCCATTAGAAGGAATAAAGCTGGAAAGACAATTGCTAGAGGAATTAAAAGGTCGTGCCCAACAAATTTTTACTACTTCAGAAATGAAGCCAAGAGAGCTTCGTGAGAAAATACTAACAGAATTTACAGCAAACAAGAAAAATATTTTTACTGTTAATGTGATGTCATTTGGGTTTAAACATGGAATACCTATCGATGCTGATTTAGTTTTTGATGTCCGTTTTTTACCAAACCCACATTATATTGACCATATGCGTCCAAAAACGGGATTGGATGAAGAAGTATTTACCTATGTTTTAAAATGGAATGAAACACAAAAATTTTTGGAAAAAGTAACCGATTTGCTTGCGTTCATGTTACCTCATTATAAAAGAGAAGGAAAAGCACAATTGGTCATTGCTATCGGATGTACAGGGGGCCAGCATCGTTCTGTTGCACTTGCTCAGCATATTGGCGAATTTTTCAAAAAGGATTATCTTACTTCTATCAACCATCGTGACATTGAGAGGAGAAAGGACACCACGACATGACAGCTAACGGGAATCCACGGGTTGTAATTATAGGTGGTGGAACAGGTCTTCCTGTTCTATTAAGAGGACTAAAGCAATATCCTTTAGATATCACAGCTATTGTTACGGTAGCAGATGATGGTGGAAGCTCAGGAAGACTGCGGGAAGAGTTGCATATTCCACCTCCTGGAGATATCCGAAATGTATTAGCAGCTCTTTCAGACGTTGAACCTCTAGTGGAGGAAATGTTCCAACACCGTTTTAAGACGACGAATGAATTGTCGGGACACTCCCTTGGGAATTTAATCTTAGCCGCGATGACCTCTATTACAGGGAATTTTGTCCACGCGATTCAAGAAATGAGTAAGGTGTTAAATGTAAGGGGAAAGGTTCTGCCTGCAGCCAATCAGAATGTCATTTTACATGCTGAAATGGAAGATGGGACTGTTGTATCGGGAGAATCGAAAATTCCTTTCTCAGGAAAAAGGATTCACAGGGTATTTTTATCACCGAAGAATATTAAGCCGCTGCCTGAAACGATTCTAGCTATCCGTCAAGCAGACCTAATTGTTATCGGACCTGGAAGCCTATACACGAGTATTTTGCCAAACTTACTTGTTCCTAAGTTGGGTGAAGAAGTCATTAAGGCAAGTGCTAAAAAGGTGTATATCTGCAATCTGATGACGCAAGCTGGTGAAACGCATGATTTTACTGCAAGTGATCATGTGAAGGCACTTTATGATCATATGAATGCTTCTTTCAT
The DNA here is from genome assembly GCA_035631415.1 of Pseudoneobacillus sp. GTDB lineage: Bacteria > Bacillota > Bacilli > Bacillales > Cytobacillaceae > Pseudoneobacillus. The sequence goes on from DASQIV010000056.1 coordinate 2,477, forward strand.
TGATATGATTCTTGTCAATAATGAAAATATTCCTGAACCAGTTCAGATGCGATATCATGAGGAGCTAGCAAGACCGGTCATCTTCGACCTGGATCGTTTACATGGATTAGGGGTTGAAGTGCTCGAGGATGAAATTGCGAGCCTTGAAAATGGTGTTATTCGTCACGATACAAAAAAAGTGGCAAAAATTATCAATCAAATTATAATAAATGAAACCAAAAAGCGTTTCCATTCGTAAAGACTAGTGCAAGCGTTTGTCTGAAAAGTAGATTTATCCAGAAATTTTTAGGCTAAAAAGCACCTTAAACTAGTTCCTAGTCTTGACGCCTACGTATTGGTTTTAAAAGGGGGGTGACAAGGATGTCTTTTGCATCTGAAACAAAAAAAGAATTAACAACGTTAGATATAAAAGACTGCTGTGGCAAATCGGAGTTGTCAGCTTTAATTCGAATGAATGGTTCCTTATCTTATTCTAATCGGAAATTAATTGTTGACATCCAAACTGAAAATGCAGCGATTGCTCGGCGCATCTATACCCTCATTAAAAGGAATTTCGAAGTACCAGTAGAATTGCTCGTACGGAAAAAAATGAGATTAAAAAAGAATAATGTGTATATTGTACGTTTAAAGGATAAAGCAAAAGAAATTCTCGAAGACTTAAAAATCTTAGGGGAGGGCTTTACATTTGTTCATGATATATCACAAGAGTTAGTGAAAAAGAAATGCTGCCGCCGTTCTTATTTAAGGGGTGCATTTTTAGCAGGCGGTTCCGTCAATAACCCTGAGACATCCTCCTATCATTTAGAAGTGTTTTCTCTATATAAGGAACATAATGACTCCCTTTGTGAACTCATGAATACTTTTGGTCTGAACAGCAAAACGCTTGAGAGAAAAAAGGGATTTATCACATATTTAAAAGAAGCAGAAAAAATTACTGAATTTCTTAA
>DASQIV010000057.1:0-17722 GCA_035631415.1 Pseudoneobacillus sp.
CCGCGGGTTCGAATCCCGTCGGCTCCGCCATTAACTTCCTGAATAGGAAGTACTGTTAGAACAACATAATACATAGCATGGCTCGGTAGCTCAGTCGGTAGAGCAGAGGACTGAAAATCCTCGTGTCGGCGGTTCGATTCCGTCTCGAGCCACCATCAACACAACTATATGTACTGTGCCGACTTAGCTCAACTGGTAGAGCAACTGACTTGTAATCAGTAGGTTGGGGGTTCAAGTCCTCTCGCCGGCACTCTTTTCTCTTTTTGGAGGGGTAGCGAAGTGGCTAAACGCGGCGGACTGTAAATCCGCTCCCTCGGGGTTCGGCGGTTCGAATCCGTCCCCCTCCACCATTTGTTTTTAATAAAAAAAGAAAAAGTGGACAAGATATAAATGTCCTTTTTATTTTCAAAACTTATTGGGCTATAGCCAAGCGGTAAGGCATCGCACTTTGACTGCGACATGCGTTGGTTCAAATCCAGCTAGCCCAGCCAACGAGCCATTAGCTCAGTCGGTAGAGCATCTGACTTTTAATCAGAGGGTCGAAGGTTCGAGTCCTTCATGGCTCATAAAATGCGATTACTTTCATACGAAAGTAATCGCATTTTTTTGTGTATTAGAAAATAAATAAATTTAATAATGTGACACGGTTTGTGTGAAAAATAGCCTTTTACTAATGGACAAAACGGCAGATAATGCAGTCAAAATGTCCAATAGTAATCTTTAAACTTGTAAATTAAAAACGAATGTCCATCAAGTGTGTATGATGGGCATTTTTATTTCTTCAGAATGCTTTTATCCTTTTCCTTCCGTATATATATGCACGACTTTGTCGAGTTGAGTCAAGTGAATGTAAGCGGTTAAAATAGTATGTATAGGGGAGAAGGAGGAGTTAATCGATGAATAAAAAAATATCGTTAATTGGTGTTCCTATGGATTTAGGCCAAACCCGAAGAGGAGTCGATATGGGTCCGAGTGCCATTCGATACGCTGGTGTTGTAGAACGCTTAGAAGATTTACATTATGATATAGAAGATTTAGGTGATATTGAAATTGGTAGAGCGGAAAGAGTTCAAAACGCGGAAACCAATTTGAAAAATTTAAAAGCGGTTGCAGAGGGTAGTGAAAAATTAGCTGCTACGGTAGACCGAGCCATTAAAGATGGAGCTTTTCCATTAGTGCTTGGTGGAGACCATAGTATTGCGATTGGCACTTTAGCGGGTGTAGGTAAGCATTATAAAAACCTTGGAGTCATTTGGTATGATGCGCATGGGGATTTAAATACGGCAGATACTTCACCATCTGGCAACATTCATGGGATGCCTTTAGCAGCGAGTATGGGTCTTGGACATCCAGCGTTAACTAAAATTGCGGGATATAGTCCAAAGGTAAAACCTGAAAATATTATCATTATCGGGGCTCGTTCGTTAGATGATGGTGAAAAAGAACTGATTAAAGAAAAAGGGATTAAAGTATATACAATGCATGAAATTGATCGTCTTGGTATGACAAGAGTGATGGAAGAAACAATTTCCTTCCTAAAAGAGAATACAGACGGGGTACATTTGTCACTTGACCTAGATGGATTAGATCCGCATGATGCACCTGGGGTTGGTACTCCAGTAATCGGTGGGATAAGTTATCGAGAAAGTCATTTAGCAATGGAAATGCTAGCGGAAGCTGAAATCATTACGTCTGCTGAATTTGTAGAAGTAAATCCAATCCTAGATGAGAAAAATAAAACTGCTCAGGTTGCAGTTGCTTTAATGGGATCATTATTTGGAGAAAAACTTAAATAATTCTTTTGTACAGAAATTGTACTTATCAGTGTAAACAGCATACTAATTAAAAAACAAAAACGCTCAGAGGATTATTGGCTCTGAGCGTTGATTTATTAAACACTTATTTAGTTAAAGCATAATAAAGATGAGTAACCAATAACGGAAAAACAGTCCAATCAAAATTTATCGGACACCCATTCCGCTATTTACTTAAATTCCCCATCCTTACAAAGACTAACGGACACCAGTTCCGTTAATGGTCGAAAATCATACCAAATTTAACATCTTGAACCCTAATAGCGGAACCTAAGTCCGATAAAACTATGAAATAAAGGGCTATTGGTGAAATAACGGAACCAGTGTCCTCAAAATTTTCTCAACTTACCATTTCCACTTCATAATAGCTTTGCTATTTACAACTTTTCTCTACAAAACTTAAACTACTTATCCTTTGAGGAGTACTGCTATTTTTTTATACCCATGTTATAGTAACAATTTAATAAACGATCTAACTTTGTACTTAGTTCAACAACCCTCTTATTGGAAAAGGATGAATTATTTGCTAACTCAATCATTTCTTCTCTGCAACGTTCAATGTCAACGAGTAATTTGTTGGGTTGTATCTCCATCTAACCATCCTCACATTAGTTTTATTTATTTTTTTTATATCCTATTTTGAAAATTCCTAAACCTTAACAGTAAAAATTTGTTAATATTAAAGAGTTGAAGATAGGGATATAAAATAGAAATTTCATTTTCTCATCATAAATAAAATCTCTGTTTACATAATTTTTTTTTTATAAAATGAAACCTTTTTGCGATCGATTCGTATATCGATTAGCCGCAGTAGAGCGGAGGTAAGTATAAATGGATGCAATAGTAAAGAAAAGGATCTTACAAGTATTGAAAGGCGATCAAGATGCTTATGGAGAGATCGTTGAAATTTATAAGGATAAAGTTTATCAACTTTGCTATCGTATGCTTGGAAATCGACATGAAGCAGAGGATATAGCACAGGATGCCTTTATTCGAGCGTATATTAACATTAATAGTTTTAATATTGAATTAAAGTTTTCAACGTGGTTATATAGAATAGCTACGAATTTATGTATTGATAGGATTAGAAAGAAAAAGCCAGATTATTATCTTGATGCAGAAGTAGCTGGTACAGATGGTTTAACCATGTATTCACAAATATCGTCTAAAAGTGACATGCCAGAAAAAGAGCTTGAAAGCTTAGAGTTAGAAGAGACGATCCAAAAGGAAATTCTGAAGCTTCCAGATAAATATCGATCTGTCATTGTATTAAAATATATTGAAGAGCTCTCCTTAATCGAAATAGGCGAGATTCTTAATTTACCTATTGGTACAGTGAAAACAAGAATTCATAGGGGCAGAGAGGCCTTACGTAAACAACTACGTTATGTTTAATAGAGGTGAGCAAAGTGAATTGTTCTGAAGCAATGATTGAATATATGCATGATTACCTAGATGAAGAAATATCAGCTGAAAATGAAGAGAAACTACGAGAACATCTCTTGACATGCCAAGAATGCCAAAGACACTTTCATGAATTAAAAAAGTCTATTGCATTCGTTCAGAGTACTTCACATATTCAAGCACCTGCGAATTTCACAGTCAATGTCATGTCCCGGCTTCCAAAGGAGAAAAAGCAGGTAGGAGTAAAGAGGTGGTTTCGTCAGCATCCTATGTTAACAGCTGCTTCACTGTTTTTGGTGTTGATGGTTGGCAGTTTTATTAGTGGCTGGAATCAGGATCATGAATTTACAGTCTCAAAATATCCTAATTTAGTCATTGAAAATACCACTGTCATTATCCCAAAGGACGAAACAATCAAGGGTGACTTATTGGTCAAAAATGGTAATCTAAGAATAGAAGGTAAAGTGAAAGGTAATGTTACAGTCATAAATGGCGAAGAATACTTAGCTTCTGCGGGGCAGGTAACAGGTGAGATTGAGGAAGTGAACCAACTTTTTGATTGGATTTGGTATCATATGAAAAAAACCGCAAAAGATACAGTTAAACTCTTTTCAGAGGAATAAAGATGGTCACTTCACATGAAGTGACTTTCATTTTTCAATGTAGCAAAATGTGGTATAATATATTGGTTATTCTTTTGCAGTTATTATTTTTGAATATCTCATTAAGTACAATGAAAATCATGTAAGCCTTATAACGGAGGAAGGACAATGCCTATGGCCAATTTCACTTTTTTGAAATATTTAGCTAGTATTGTTGACATTCTCCTTGTATGGTACGTTATCTATAAACTGATAATGGTAATAAAAGGAACAAAAGCAGTCCAGTTGTTAAAAGGAATATTTGTGATCCTTCTTGTTAAAATTGTCAGTGATTATTCCGGCTTGAAAACATTAAGTTGGATTATGGAACAAGCCATTACCTGGGGATTTCTCGCTATTATTATTATTTTTCAACCTGAGCTTCGTCGTGCATTAGAGCAGCTCGGTAGAGGACGTTTCTTCTCAAGAACAAACAATCAAGAAGATGATGAACAAGAAAAAGCAGTTGAGGCGATTGTAAAAGCAGCAGATTATATGGCTAAACGTCGTATAGGTGCTCTTATCTCAGTTGAAAGAGAGACCGGGATGAGCGAATACATCGAAACAGGTATCCCTTTACATGCCAAAATTTCATCAGAACTATTAATTAACACCTTTATTCCTAATACACCACTTCATGATGGTGCGGTTATTATTCAAAAAAATAGTGTAGCAGCAGCTGCTTGTTATTTACCATTATCTGAAAGTCCTTTTATCTCAAAAGAGTTAGGGACTCGTCATCGTGCGGCACTTGGTATTAGTGAGGTAACGGATAGTATAACGGTGATTGTTTCTGAAGAGACCGGAAGTATCTCATTAACGAAAAATGGTGAATTACATAGAGAGTTGAATTTATCTACATTTCGGGATTTACTTTCAAACGAATTATTAGCGAAACAACAGGTAAAGCAAGCGTCTTCCACTCGTTGGAATTGGAGGGGGAAGAATAATGGATAAATTAATGGATAATAGTTGGTTTATAAAGGTGCTTGCCCTTGTATTAGCCTTACTTCTTTATTCAGCAGTTCCAAATGATGGGAAGACAACCACTGAAGTGAATGTTTCAAGTGATCAAAATACAGAAACGATTCAGGATGTGCCAGTTAAGGTTTACTATGATACAGAAAATCTTGTTATTTCAGGTATTCCCAACACGGTAGAGGTGACAATACAAGGTCCCATGCCAAATGTACAAACAGCAAAAGCTTTAAGAAATTTTGAGGTGTATGTGGATCTGGCTGACATAAATCTTGGAAGTCATACCGTTCCATTAAAAATAAAAAACATATCTGATAAGCTAAAGGTTCAAATTGACCCTGCCTATGCTAATATAACCGTTCAAGAAAAAGTGACCAAGAAATTTGAAGTTGAAGCAGAATATAATTCAGGTTTGCTTGAAGATGGTTTTGAAGCTGAAAAGCCTGTTGTGGAACCTTCGACCGTTCTCATTACAGGGGCAAAGGATACGATTGACCGGATAAGCTATGTAAAAGCAACACTAGATATTAAGGACGAGTTCAATCAATCTCTTACAAGAGAAGCCAAAGTAAGGGTATTAGATCGAGAACTAAATAAACTTGATGTGGTTATAGAACCTGAGACGGTACAAGTGACCATTCCAGTTAAGAGTGCAAAAAAGACCGTACCAATTAAGGTAGTTCAAAAAGGAAGTCCTCCTGATGGGATTACGATAGATTCCATTGATTTGGATAGTGAAGAAGCGTTGATAATTGGAGAAGAGGATGTTCTAAAGGGAATAGAAAATGTTCGAGTAGAAGTCGATCTTTCACAAATAAGTGAGGATACAACTGTAACTCTACCTGTTATCATTTCTGACGGAATAACGAAAGTCAGTCCTCAAATAGTAAAGGCTAGAATTAAAGTGACCAAAATGGAAGAAAAAACATTTTCAAGTCTATTAATAGATAGTGAAGGACTAGGGGATGGTCTAACAGTGGAGTACCTTAACCCTTCAAGTGCTACGAGTGATTTGACTATTTATGGACCAAGTGACGTGGTCAACAATCTAAATGAAAAAGATTTTAGACTTTTTGTGGATTTATCTAATCTAGATGCAGGTAATCATATTGTAGATATAAAAATAGATGGTCCAACAGAGGTAACATGGAAATTGAATAATCCGACAGCTGAAATATCGATTAAACAAAAAGAAGCGTAAATGAACAGTTTCCGATAGATGTAGATATTAAACTTTTGTATTTTTGTAAACTAAAGGAGCGATTTTTAGATGGGTAAATATTTCGGTACAGATGGTGTACGCGGAGTAGCAAATAGTGAACTAACACCAGAGCTTGCTTTTAAATTAGGGCGTTTTGGGGGATATGTTTTAACAAAGGATAAAGATCGTCCAAAGGTGTTAATTGGCCGAGATACACGTATTTCAGGACATATGCTAGAAGGGGCATTAGTGGCAGGTCTTTTATCCACGGGAGCAGAAGTCATGAGACTCGGAGTCATTTCTACCCCAGGTGTAGCCTATTTAACGAAGGTGTTAGGAGCTCAAGCGGGAGTGATGATTTCCGCTTCCCATAATCCAGTTGCTGACAATGGTATAAAGTTTTTTGGTCCAGATGGCTTTAAGCTATCCGACGAACAAGAAGAGGAAATTGAGGCATTATTAGATTTACCGGTGGATGAACTACCTAGACCAACCGGAACTAAGCTAGGACAAGTTATCGATTATTTTGAGGGTGGACAAAAATATCTTCAATATTTAAAACAATCGGTTGATGAAGATTTTGCAGGAATTCATGTAGCTCTTGATTGTGCACATGGTGCAACTTCATCCTTAGCAGCTCATTTATTTGCGGACTTAGAAGCTGACCTATCCACGATGGGTGCCTCTCCAAATGGATTAAACATTAACGAGGGAGTAGGCTCTACACATCCTGAGGCATTGGCAGCCTTTTTAAAGGAAAAGAATGCTGATGTAGGTTTAGCATTTGATGGTGATGGAGATCGCCTCATCGCTATTGATGAGAACGGTGAAGTGGTAGATGGTGATCAAATCATGTATATCTGTGCCAAATATATGAAAGAGCATGGAAGATTAAAGCATGGAACAGTGGTATCTACAGTCATGAGTAATCTTGGCTTTTATAAAGGACTCGAAGGTCATGGAATTCAAAGTGTTCAAACCGCAGTGGGAGACCGTTATGTGGTAGAAGAAATGAAAAAGAATGGTTATAACCTAGGTGGAGAGCAGTCAGGACATATTATTTTCTTAGATTATAATACAACTGGTGATGGTTTATTATCAGGTCTTCAGCTCGTGAACATCATGAAAGTAACCAAGAAATCATTATCGGAATTAGCCGGGGAAATGAAAAAGTATCCTCAAAAGCTAGTCAATATCAGAGTAACTGATAAGCACCACGTAACAGATAATGAAAAGGTCAAAGCAATTATTGAAGCGGTTGAAGCAGAAATGAATGGAAATGGCCGAATCTTAGTTCGTCCTTCTGGTACAGAGCCGTTAGTAAGGGTAATGGCAGAAGCGCCAACAGAGGAATCATGTGCTGATTATGTTGACAGAATAGCAAACGTTGTAAGAGAAGAAATGGGCTTAAAAGAAGAATAGTGGGGAAAGATATGCATAGGGGAACTTTATTGAGCCCTTATGCATATCTTTTATTATGCACCTTATATGTAAAATGATTTTTCCAGAAAAATCCTATTTGTTAATTCATTCCTTCTCTTATTTGTTGACGAAAATACAGTCCTTGGTGTATGATAATCCTGTTTTTGTAAATTCCACTCAAATTTTATAAAAGGAGGACAGGAAAAAACGTTACAACTTAAAGCGCCAGGACTAACCATTGGACGAAAAATTGGTTAGTTGACGAGGAGGAGGTTTATCGAGCTTTCGGCGGATGCCTCCCGGTTGCACGCACACAACCGAAAATTTCTTTCTTAAACCATTCGGGTAACTGGATGAACAAAGGGAAGAATATGTGTAATGAGAAGCGGAAATGAGTGGCCGACAATCATACCATTAAACTACAGAGATAAGGGGGCAAGAGTGCCTCCTGTGACTTCTTGTCCCCCTTTTCCAAGGAGGAAAAAGAGTATGTGTGGAATTGTTGGATATATTGGGAATCAAGATTCAAAAGAGATTTTATTAAAAGGTTTAGAAAAGCTTGAGTATCGTGGCTATGATTCAGCTGGAATTGCAGTTATGAACGAACAAGGTGTTCGTGTTTTTAAAGAAAAAGGCCGTATTGCTGATTTGCGTGAAGAAGTGGATTTTAATGTTTTAGCGAATGCTGGAATTGGACATACTCGTTGGGCAACACATGGTGTTCCAAGTAAAGTCAATTCGCATCCACACCAAAGTACTTCAGCTCGTTTTACGCTTGTTCATAATGGTGTAATTGAGAACTATGACATTTTAAAACGTGAATATTTAAAGGATGTTGAGTTTAAGAGTGAGACGGATACAGAAGTCATCGTGCAACTAATTGAGTTATTTGTGAATGACGGTTTAACTGTTGAGGAAGCTTTTAGCAAAACATTAAAATTATTACACGGTTCATATGCTCTTGGCTTATTAGATGAGCAAGATAAAGAAACGATTTATGTTGCTAAAAATAAGAGCCCGCTTCTAGTTGGATTAGGCGATGCCTTTAATGTAGTGGCAAGTGATGCCATGGCAATGCTACAAGTAACGAATCAATATGTGGAGTTAATGGATAAAGAAATCGTTATTGTTAAGAAGGATGAAGTAACGATTAAAAATCTTAATGGTGAAGTGATTAACCGGGCTCCTTATACTGCTGAATTAGATGCTAGTGACATTGAAAAGGGAACGTACCCTCACTATATGTTAAAAGAAATCGATGAGCAGCCACTTGTGATGCGTAAAATTATTCAAAAGTATCAAGATGAGCAAGGTGATTTAAAAATTGATCAAAACATCCTTGATGCTATGAATGCTTCTGACCGTATTTATATCATTGCAGCGGGAACTTCATATCATGCTGGTCTTGTTGGAAAACAGTTCATTGAAAAGATGGCGAAAATTCCAGTAGAAGTTCATATTTCAAGTGAGTTTGTTTATAACATGCCAATGCTTTCTGAAAAACCATTATTCATATTTATTTCTCAGAGTGGGGAAACAGCTGATAGCCGTGCCGTACTAGTAGAAGTGAAAGAAATGGGTCATAAAGCTATTACGGTTACAAACGTTCCGGGTTCAACATTATCTCGTGAAGCGAATTACACGCTGTTACTACATGCTGGTCCTGAAATTGCGGTTGCTTCTACAAAAGCCTATACAGCACAGTTAGCTGTATTAGCGATTTTAGCTGCAGTTACAGGAAAGAGCCGTGGATATGAGCTTGATTTTAACCTTGTTCAAGAACTGGGTATCATAGCGAATGCAATGGAAGTTCTTTGTGATGAAAAAGAAGAATTTGAGCGTATTGCTCGCGAGTTCTTATCAACAACACGCAATGCTTTCTTCATTGGCCGTAGTCTTGACTTCTACGTTGGCCTAGAAGGAGCTCTTAAGTTAAAAGAAATCTCTTATATTCAAGCGGAAGGCTTTGCTGGTGGAGAATTAAAGCACGGAACGATTGCGTTAATTGAAGAAGGTACTCCAGTTATTGCCCTTTCAACTCAAGAATCAGTAAACTTAAGTATTCGTGGGAATGTGAAGGAAGTAGTGGCTCGTGGCGCTAATCCTTGTATTATTTCGATGAAAGGCTTGGAAACAGAAGGAGATAGCTTTGTGATTCCAGAAGTGAACTCCATGTTAACACCACTTATCTCTGTTATTCCGTTACAATTAATTTCTTATTATGCAGCTCTACACCGTGATTGCGATGTGGATAAGCCGCGTAATCTTGCAAAATCTGTAACGGTTGAATAATAAATTAAACTTTGGCGGACAGTGCTAAGCGCTGTTCGCTTTTCTTTTTAAAAGGAGAAAGTAAAAAGAGCAAGAAATCTAATCATTCCTGCTCCTTTACCATTATTTACGTTCTGCTAATCTATCACGATCTTCTGCCATTGGCGGTTGTTCTAGCCAGCCATTGTCTATTAAAAGATTTGCACCATCCTCAGCATATAAGCCTATTTCAGCAATAAGTAGTTCATACTTCGCAGCCAAATCTCTTCTTTGAGAAACAGCAAGTCCAGCGCCATAATATCCCATTGCGGTTGAAACTAACGTGACAATATGGAATAGCATTAGTTTATCAGAAAAAGGTGCTATGGTTGAATTGGTAACTTCTGATGACCAACTTTGTGGGGATGGAAGAAAATCATCTGTCAAAATGGTGCTTAATGTATTAAACTGCTTTTCACAAATGGTAGCACCTCGTTGAAAATATTTACGAAGCTCTTTAGAATGGGCGACCTGACTAAACCCCAATTCTAAGCCAATTTTCACAACTGTTTTTTGCATGTTAAAGAATATACCACTTATTTCAATAGCGTTCAAAGGTCTACGGTTCCCGAACCATCCATTCAAAAAGCTTTGCTTTTTTATAAAATCTATTTTTTCAGGTGCGTTGATGAATGGAGGTCTACTTTTTATGCCCTTATAAAGCATTACTTTCATTGTTCTTTGATAGAGCTCCATCGTTTCCGAATTACATTTACTAAAGTAGGTAATTTGGTCATCACGAATAGAGGTACCAATCGCACCTGCATATCCTGTTAATCCATGAAGTGTCATCACGTACATATAGATAATCATAAAGGTGTCCGAAAATAATGGGGGGGCATTATCATGGACATCTTCTTTAGTAAATCCTAAGGGTACAGGGTAGTTTTCTTGATTAAAAAATTTCTTTAATTGCGTAAGATGAGAATGGGATAATTCCGATGCATATTCGAGAATTTCTCGAATGTCTTGATCTTGAACATGATTTAAATAATGGGAGAGTATACAAGCTGCCATACTGTCATTCATATATTGCGTCCATAAATTTGCTAATTCAGTGGAAGTTAAGCGTACGTTATGATGGTTTTCCATTAATGAACCTCCAGCTTAGTGAGTTGAAATTATTAGTAGGGATTTATATATCCTATATATTTTGCTCAAATACTCGTTTTTATTAGAAAAAAGTAGAAGTTATCAATTCTTGCTCTTAAAGCAGGATTTTTTTAGTTTTAAGCAAAGTAATAAAGGACCAGATTTTAGGGGGAAAGATAAAATTGAGAAAGTTATACATAGTAGAGGGAATTCCAGGGTCAGGAAAAACAACCACTGCCCTTTGGTTAGCAGAAGTTTTAAAAATTCGCGGAAACAATGTTAAAGTCTTTTTAGAAGGAAACCCAGACAATCCAGCTGATTTCGAATCGGTAGCTTGTCTTAATGAATTACAAATACACGATTTAGAAAAACAATTTCCAGAAGTTCGTGCACTTGCGGAACTGAAGAATGGAAGATTCTTTATTTCTTATGGACATTTATTTGAAACAAATCCTGATCTTCATAAAGCGCTTCAGAGATACGATGTCTATGAATTGCCAATAGCGGATTTTTATGAAGTTACCTTAGATAAATGGCAGGAATTTGCCAATAAGGCACTTATCGATGAAGAGGTTTATGTACTGGAATGCTGTTTCCTACAGAATCCTTTTACCTTTTTGCTTGCAAAGCATGACGTAGAAAAGAAACTTATTTTTAATCATATTGAGAAAATAGCACAGAAAATAGCGGATTTAGAGCCAACTATTCTCTATTTTGAACAAGACAATATTAAAGAAAGTATTAATCGAGTGAGGAACGAACGCTCAAAGGATTGGTTTGAGTTTCTGACTTGGTATTATACCGAGCAATCTTACGGACAAGCACGAAATTTAAAGGGTGAAGCTGGCGTTGTTCACTTTTTAAATGAACGTAAACAACTGGAAAAAGAGATACTATCCATTCTTCCGATTAAGAGTATTTTCCTAAATAATAGTGAGTACGATTGGGAAAAGCGTAAAGAGGAGATTTTATTTTTAGTTGGATAAGAGGAGTAAGTTATATATGTTGAATCAAGATGTTGTGTCAAAGTTGCAAAAAGAAGGCATCATCAAGCAAGGAGTCATACAAATAAAAGAATTGAAGGGTGGAACGGTAAGTAAATTATTTCTACTTCACCTTGACGACCAATCCAAATTAGTCGTCAAATTTAATGAACCACTTATTGTTCAGTCAGAAGCAGAGTTTCTGTCGAACTACAAAGATATTGAATTCCTTCCTAAAATTCTTTATGTTGAGGATTCCTATGAGTATTTAGTTTACTCCTATCTAGATGGGAGTACTAACTATCTTAAAAAGAATAAAGCAGAGACATTAAAGTCAATTGTACAGTTATTAATCAATAAATATAAACCCGTTGATTATGCTTCAGGTTGGGGATGGATGGATGCACCGTCAGAGACTTGGGAAGAGTTTCTTATACAGAATATCAAAGAAGCGGAAGAAGTTATTTATCCAACATTAGGCAAAGAGGATTATTTCCTAGTAAATAAACTTGTCGGTTCTACTTTTCCTGAAATAGAAAGTCCTTTTTTATTACATGGGGATTGTGGGGTACATAATTTTATTTTTTTTGAGGAAAAGATTTGTGGTGTCATTGACCCATTACCTGTTTGGGGGAACCCTGTCTATGATTTAATTTATGCTTTTTGCTCATCACCAGATGACTTAACAATGGAAACCATTTATGAGGCAGCTAAGTATGTTACGGTAGAGAGTGTAAAAAGACTTAATGAACAAGTCTTGATTGGTTTATATTTAAGAATTGCTTCCTGCATCAAACACCATCCGGATGATTTACCTGAATATCTAAAGGCATGGGACTATTGGAAAGATATCGTTAAAATAGAATTGGAGGTTTAGCAGGGAGCAGGACCAAAGTATTGGGATTTAATAAATTAAGCATATAAGAGGTAGGAAGAAAAATAATCTAATAAGTTAAAAAGCATGATTCAAGATTTAAGGAATCATGCTTTTTGAATAAATTTTTCTATTTTCCTTGAAGCTTTGCTTTAACGCTTTCGATAACTGTGCGCCAAACGGTAGAATCAGTGGTGATTTTTTCTTTGAATTGACGATACATGTTTTGTTGTTTTTCCTGAAAATCAGCTGAATCTGAAGCAGGTAAACCAGCTCTTAACGCTTGCACCATTTCTTCAACTTCTAGTGATCTTGGACCCCACACACAAGATTCATTAGCTTCTTGATCAATGAATATAAAAATAGGAATAGCTCTTGATTTTCCATTGGTTAAATATTGATCCATTAATTCTAAGTTCTCATCTCGAATTAGAAAGTGTAATTCTATTTGGCATTCTTCTGCCATCCTTTGGACAACCGGGACACAAAGTGCAGCATCGCCACACCAATCAGCAGTTAGAACAATCCCTTTCCACTTTCTGTTTGCGATTGTTTTAAATAGAGTAAGATCGTCTTCCGTAAAGGAAACTTGATCGTAAACACGATTAACTTCCTGTTGATTAACTTTCATGCTGTTAACATAATCTTCAAAAGTCATACCTTTTTCAAACCAGGCTACTAAATCCATTTTAATCCCCTTTCAATAACAAGTATTCTTAATGTAAAGGTATCATAAAGGTTGATTAAACTCTAATAATTTACTTCCAACAATTAGAAGATTGTCCTATTTTCAAATTAAAAAAGTACAAAGAGCAAGCTCTTTGTACTTTATACCGATTAGCACCAAGCAGCACCAACGATAATTAATAGTATAAATAGAACCACAATTAGGACAAAGCTACCATGTCCCCAACCGCAACCGTACCCATATCCTGGATATCCGTATCCCCACATATAAAGTCACCACCTTATAAATAGAATTCAGAGATATTATCTAAAGCAAGCAGCTCCTACAATAATAAGGAGAATGAATAACACCACAATTAAGGCAAATCCTCCTCGATATCCATAACCGCCATAACCACATCCACCGTATCCGTATCCGTATCCAAACATTTAGAACACCTCCTTGTTGTATGCAAAACATTGCAAGCATTTTATACGATTTTTTTCCGTTTATAAAAGGTTGGAATTTTGAATTGAATTAGACATTCTTGTCATTTGAGATTATCTGGGAATGGCTTAATAAACGAATCCCCAAGATGCCCCCACAATGATTAAAAGAATGAATAATACGACAAGTAGAGCAAAACCTCCACCATAGAATCCAGCTGAACCTGACATAACCATTCCTCCTTTCCTGTTTTCTTTAATAGGATATGGGAATATCCCACTAATGGTACCTAGGCAAACATGGAATTTTGGGTGGGTAGAAGGTGAAAAGCCTATAAACAAAAAGAGTTGCTCTTCATTGAGCAACTTTTTTTGTGCGAATGCCTATTTTTCTACAGATAATATTGTGCACCTGACTGGAACATATAGTTCTTATGATGATACCGAATGCTATAAATAATTCCCATCGCAAGCATATTACCCATTAACGAACTCCCACCATAGCTAATAAAGGGTAAAGGAATTCCTGTTATAGGTAAAACCTGTATCGTCATCCCGATATTTTGAAAAACGTGGAAGGTAATCATACTGACGATACCAGCACATATGTATGAATTGAATGAATCATTTGTATCTAGAGCCGTTTTAATTAAGTGATAGATTAATATAAAATAAAGCCCGATTAAAATACTTCCACCAAAAAATCCGTATTCTTCACCAATGACACTAAAGATAAAATCGGTATGGCTCTCAGGTATATAGACCTGCCGATTTCCGAAGCCTTTACCTGATATAAGTCCAGAACCTATTGCCCTAAGTGATTTTACGAGGTGATAGCCGAAATTACTTTGATGTTCTTCTGGACTTATCCAAGCATAAATACGCCCGAATTGATAGGTTTTTACTTTTAAGTATTTTTCAAGTATTTCAGGTTTCCAAATAACCAAATAAAGGATGAGTGCTGCACTTGAAGCTCCAAATCCGAATAAGGGTAGGATAATTTTCCATGTGATTCCTGAAACGAGAAGGATACCAATAAAAATACTTATGATGACTAGTCCAGTGCCAAGGTCGGGTTGAAGCATAATAAATAAAAGTGGGATAAAGGTTGCGAATCCGAGCTTGAAGAGAAGAAAAATATCGGTCTTTAACGTTTTGAGTAGGTATTTCTCATGGTGTTCTGAGGTGAGTTTACTTAAGGCAAGGATGATAAATACTTTGACAAATTCTGATGGCTGGATAGAGCCAATTCCCGGTAGGATAAACCAGCTTTTTGCCCCATTTCTTTCTGGTGCGATTGATTCTGGCGCTAAAATTAAGGCTATTAATAACAATATCCCTAAACCATAGAGATACCAAGTAAGCCTTTTATAGTGATCCGGATCAAATAGAAGGGCTATAAAAATAATCATAGAACCCACTACATACCAAAAAACCTGTCTGAGAAGAAAATTTTCATCATATTGTGCCGTTGTTTGTGCACTATAGATGGCTAAGCAACTAATCATAAAAAATAGAAATAATAGTAAGGTAAGACTCCAATCAAACTTTTCCGTTTGCTTCTTCGGTTTATCCATTTTCATATCACCAACATAAATTCATTAAAGTATCCACTTTTCAATGTATTAACTCCTTATCATTTTATTCCAATTATTAGAAAAATACTAGAATTTTACCACATTAAAGCGGTGGGGGTCAGACCCCACCGCTTTAATGTGGTAAAGTTATTAGGATATGTGTGTGAGAAACATTTGGGCGAGGCTGAAGTAAATGATTAGTGAGAATATATCATTTAATGTTGTGATTAGTGGTCCAGATGCAACAGCTGGGTCGATTTTTAATTTAAACAAAATGATGGGGATGATGGTTCCCGCGAGCGTACCGATAATTAGTGTGAGAAAAAGGGAGCAGCCGACAACCATTCCTAAAATAATATTATCCTGCCAAATGTAAGCAATACTAAAAATCAGTAAACCACATATCACTCCAATCATGAGCCCGACACCTAATTCACGCATGATAACACGGTAAATCACTTTAGGGTCGATATCATTTGACACAAGGCCTCTCACAATGACGGCAAGGGATTGAGTCCCTGTATTGCCTGTCATACCTGCAATCATAGGCATAAAAAAGGCAAGGGCCACAACAGTTTGCAATGTGCTCTCAAAATGACTGATAATTTTTCCTGATACTAACCCAATAAAAAGAAGTAAAACGAGCCATGGTAAACGTCTATAGGCCGCTACAAGTGCCTTTGTATCAAAGTCGATTGACTTTCCGGAAGCCGACAGCTTTTCGATATCTTCATTTGCTTCTTGGATCACAACGTCGATTATGTCATCGACAGTGACAATTCCAACAAGAACATTATCCTCATTCACAACAGGGATCGCTAAAAAGTCGTATCTCTCTGTCATCCGCGCTACTTCTTCCTGGTCAGTTGTAACTGAAACGGATAATACTCTTTCATACATAATATTACGAATAATTTCATTGGGCTCCGCTAATAATAGGTCACGGTATGACACAACCCCAACTAAGTTTCGATCTTGATTTATTACGTATAAATAATTGATTGTTTCCGCATATTCGGCAAATGACTTTAACTTTTCAACAGCTTCCCGAACAGTATAGTAATTCCGTATCCATACAAAACGGTTGGTCATGATCCTACCTGCAGTTTCAGGTGGATAATTCATGAGATCAAGGACAATTTGGGATTCCTCTTGTTTCATCCCTGCTAATAGATTTTTAATTTTCTCAGGAGAAAGATCATCAAGAAGCGAAGCGATATCATCATTATCCATCAAATCAAGAACTTTTCCGGTCTTTTCAATTCCAAGTAAATTCAAGACTTCTATTTGTTTGTCACTATTAAGTTCACCGATTAAATCTACTAGTAATTCAAGGGTTAATAAAATTAAAAAGCGTGAACGATGTTTCTCAGGCAAATCTTCATAGATTTGTGCTAAATCGTACGGTTGTAATTCTTCAAGAATGGCTTGGAATTCTTGTTTCTTGCCTTCTTTAAGAAGTTTGATTATCTGGAGGTTAATTTGATGTTCTGTTAAATTTTTAATCATCTATGATCACACTCTTTTCTATCAAGTGCGTTATAAGAAAATAACGTTCCTATTATAATTCAAATAAAGAATAATATAAATAAAAGAATAGAACAAATCGAACTTAGAAATGAAAAATAAAAGGTTTTCATATTTGATTATCGAATTTATGTTAATAAGATGAAAAGTTTGGAGGAATAACAATGGTACCTCAAAGAGTAAGTTTAGTTACGTTAGGAGCAAATAATTTAAAAGAATTACGACTGTTTTACCAAAAGCTAGGCTGGGAAGAAGGATTTCATAGCTCAGATGGTTATGCCGTATTCAAAACAGCTGGAGTGCTTTTAAGCCTTTTTCCACTAGAAGAGCTAATGAAGGATATGGGCATGGAAGATGAGACCATTCAACAAGGCTTTAAAGGCTGGACTTTAGCGGTGAATGTCAATGAGCCAGCAGATGTTGATTCAGCTATTGAGGCAGCAAGAGAGGCAGGTGCTCGCATTTTGCGAGAACCAAGTGATGCTTTTTGGGGAGGTAGAACCGCTTATTTTTCCGATCCAGAAAATAATGTATGGGAAATAGCGTGGAACCCTACCTCCGTTTTTGATGAAAAAGGAGCTATGATATCTTTTTAAAATAGAGGGGAATATTTTCGTTTATCCTGTTATTTTTGTTACAATATATAAATAGTACATATCTTTTTACCAGACACATGCGCATTTCTTTTTCTTCGGAGGTTTTTACAATTGAAAAAGCAAGTTCACGATGTACGTGATCTCATCTACATACATCATAATCATTATGATCAATACGTTATATCGTATG
>DASQIV010000058.1:0-3439 GCA_035631415.1 Pseudoneobacillus sp.
ATAACTGCATTGTCTTGCTCTTATTACTTGCTTGTCAGTCCAGTTAAAGGTAAAAATAATAGTAAGCTGACAATAACAAATAGGAGGGCTCATCATGTCCATATACGATTTTAACGTTAAAACAATTCATGGAGATATTCAATCTCTAAAGGATTTTTCTGGAAAAGTCCTACTGATCGTTAATACTGCAAGTAAGTGTGGCTTAACACCTCAATACGAAGGACTTCAGAGTTTATATGAAAAGTATAAAGAGCGTGGTTTTGAAATTCTTGGTTTCCCATGTAACCAGTTTGGAGCCCAAGAGCCTGGAACAAATGAGGATATAATGGAGTTTTGCTCAATTAATTATGGTGTTACCTTTCCGATGTATAATAAAGTTGATGTTAACGGAGAAAAGGCTGATCCTCTTTTTGTCTATTTAACACAAGGAACCCCAATTGAGTGGAACTTCACCAAGTTCCTTATTGATACAAACGGAAATTTAGTTAAACGCTTTTCACCAAGAGAAGAACCTGCGATTGTTGAACATGATGTTGAACATTTATTGGGATAAAAACAAGAGAGAAAACGATTCGATTCGTTTTCTCTCTTTCTATTCTCTCCACTCTATTCTGGAAAATAAGGATTTAAGTGAATGAGAACTTCGTGTATATTATCAAATTTCCCCATTAGGGTTAGTTTAATTTCTTTCGAAAGGTCGTGTCCTTCTTTAATGGTCTTCGAGTAGTCAATAGAAATACGAAGGTCCATTAATATGTAATGACCATGTTCCCTTGCTCGGATTCGATCAATTCTTTTGACCTCTTTAAATTCGGAAATCACGCTGATATATTCCTGAAGAGTATCGGTATCAATATTCCTTTCAAGTAGAATATCAAATGCTTCTCCTAACATCTCTTTTGATATTTTAAAAATGAGGTAAGCAACAAAAATACTGGCTACTTTATCCCCGTACATTAGGAATCGAATATCGAATTTATCTCCCATAATGGATAAAAAGACCCCAATTGCAGCCGCAATGGATGCAACAATATCCGCCTTATGGTCTAAAGCAATAGCTTCAATCGCTTTACTATTTTGCTTTTTGGCGACTCTTAGAGAGTATCGGTATAAATATTCTTTCACTCCATAAGAAAATATGGCCACCCACATAGCTAGAATATTGGGTGTTGTAATCGGGTGATAGAATCCCATAATAGCTTCGACTACCACATAGATAGAAACAAGTAGGAGGAGGATTCCAACAACTCCTGAGACAATGACTTCTGCTTTTCCATGGCCATATGGATGCTCTTCATCCGCTGGCTTATTGGCTAGTTTTATCACCAAAAGAACGATAATTGAAGCAAAAACATCTGCAGCAGAGTGAATACCATCGGCAAAGACAGAATCACTGTGTCCATACCAACCGATAACCATCTTTCCTATAGTTAAAATAATATTAATCCAGACGCTAATCCAAGCGACCTTTTTCGCTATATTTTCCCTTTCCCCCATAATCTTCTCCTCGTAAATATAAGATAGAATGCCCTTTTTTAATACCTAAAACATCGTAACAAGTATATGTCGTGTGGGTCTATAGCAATCTTTTTTCGCTTGCCTATACATGTAACCGGCCTGAAAAAATTTTGCCTAAGGGAAAGTTCAATCCAATTTTTCATCAAAAAATCCTAAAGCATATTTTATACCATCCTCAATTTCACTTGTTTCATAAGCTAATAAATCCTCATGCGAAATTTCTAGCTTCGTTCTGGTCAAGGAATAGCCACTATCTAAGTTAATATCAAGCAACACTTCATACCCATTTGCTGTTGATGTGATATCAATAATGTCATAATCGAGAATCGACGTTCCAGTATCATATTGCAAAGGCTCAAGCTCTGACACAAAAACACCTCCAAGAAAGTTCTGTTTCGTCCAATATTTTGTCCGAACAAGGGAGTTGTCATCCGTTATTTGTCATTTTTTAAGGCTCTATTCGTAAACTTTGTTGCTAAAAAGATAATTCTCATAACTTTTCTGTTATTACTCATCAACTTGTTTGTAAAATAACGAAAAGATGCCACGAAATTTGTCTACGAACGTGTTTTCACTACTGTTCGAGAAGCATCAATCTATGTGAAAACAGCCTTTTTTAAAAAGAAAAACAGACCTCTTAATCTAAAAGGTCTGTCATGTATCATTTATTCACCAAAATCAACGTTGTGGTACACTTGTTGAACATCATCCAAATCTTCTAAAGCATCAATTAGTTTTTCAAATTTAGCTTGAGCATCTTCTGGAAGTGTTACATCATTTTGAGCAAGCATCGTTAATTCTGCTACTGTAAATTCAGTTACACCAGCATTTTTGAATGCTTCTTGCACGGCATGGAATTGATCTGGTTCTGCATAAACGATAACAGATTCATCTTCTTCTATTATGTCACGCACTTCTACATCTGCTTCCATTAATAGTTCAAGAACTTCATCAGCTGATTTGCCTTCGATACCTATTACAGCTGTTGCATCAAACATGTATGCTACAGATCCACTTACACCCATGTTACCGCCATTTTTACCAAATGCAGCACGTACATCTGATGCTGTACGGTTAACGTTATTTGTTAAAGCATCAACGATAACCATGGAACCATTTGGTCCGAAACCTTCATAACGAAGCTCAGAATAAGTTTCATCAGAGCCACCTTTTGCTTTATCGATGGCACGATCAATGATGTGTTTCGGTACATTGTAGGTTTTAGCACGTTCTAAAACGAATTTTAATGCTTGGTTCGATTCCGGATTTGGATCACCTTGCTTTGCTGCAACGTAAATCTCGACACCAAACTTTGCATAAATACGACTAGTATTTGCATCCTTTGACGCCTTTTTTTCTTTGATATTATTCCACTTACGACCCATTCGTTCCACTCTCTTTCGACTTCTAATCTACATCATACGATGAATTTCATGAAGTGCTGTTACAACAACACTTTTTCAAAAAAAGAAAAATAAATTCGATATGCTTTAAATGCATTCGGCCTGTTATATTATAACGCAAATTTCCGATTTGTTAAAACAAATAGTTATACAAACATCACCATAAGCTCATCATCAAAATATGTTTTGTCTACTTTTAAAGCTTTCTTATCTATTCCATAAGTCTCAAAGCCTAGAGAATTGTAAAGTTTTTTTGCAGCTTCATTGGTAGAAACAACACCTAAATAAATCTGCTCTATCCCGTTTATGGTTTTAGCTTTGTTAATAGCTTCAAGCATCAAACCTTTTCCAATCCCCTGCTTACGGTTATTAGGATTTACGTACATGGCAGCGATATTTGCTCGATGTCTTAATTTGTTTTTTGTTTCAAAAATCAAGGTAACAACACCTATTAATTGTTCTTCAAAAAAAGCACCAAAAGTTAACGATTCTCCTCCTTTTAATCTACCTTCATATCT
>DASQIV010000059.1:0-2296 GCA_035631415.1 Pseudoneobacillus sp.
GAAGAAATCCTTTTAACTCCAGCTACAGAAGATCAACACACTGTTTCTGGAGCAGTATATGTATCAGAAGATGAATTATATTTAATAACAAATTACAATGAGGATTTATCATATTTAGCTAAATTTAACCTTAAAACAAAAGAATTCACAAAGGTCCTTTCTAAAGATGGTGAGGATTTTACAGATTTGATGTATGACAAAAATAGTAATCTACTATACCTTGCTGCATCAAAAGGGGTCGAAGATTATCTCTATCAGTTTGACTTGCAAACAGGGGAATTAACTAATCTTAATATTCCTGCAGGTATTATTGAAAAATTGCAAGTTACGGAAAGCGGAAATCTTTACATTCTTGCCCGTTCGGCTACTCGTCCACATAATATTTATAAAAAAGCACCTAACGAGACTGGTTGGGTAGCATTAACAAATTATGGGGTGCCAGGAGTAGCAGAAGAAGATTTAGTAGACCCTGAAGTGTTAACTTATCCGTCTTATGATGGATTGGAAATTGAAGCTTTATTCTTTAAAGCAAAAGAAGAAGAGAGTAATGGTCATGTGATTCTATGGCCACATGGTGGACCACAAGCAGCTGAACGAAAGCAATTCCGTTCCTTATTCCAATTTTTAGTGAACAGAGGATATAGCATCTTTGCTCCAAACTTCCGTGGTTCTGCAGGCTACGGATTAAAATTTATGAAAATGGTTGAAGGAGACTGGGGTTATGGACCGAGACTTGATAATGTTGAAGGTTTAGAATTCCTAATCAAAAATGGCTATGCGGACCGAGATAAGATTCTGTTAATGGGTGGTAGCTATGGCGGTTATATGGCTCTCCTTCTTCATGGCCGACATGCAGATTATTTTAAAGCAGTTGTTGATATTTTTGGACCTAGTGATTTATTCTCGTTTATTGAGTCAGTACCAGAGCATTGGAAGCCTGTTATGAACCAATGGGTTGGTGACCCAGTAAAAGATCGTGAAAAACTAATTGAATATTCTCCAATCACTTATTTAGAAGGCATGGTTAAACCAATGCTTGTAATTCAAGGGGCAATGGATCCACGCGTCGTAAAAGCAGAGTCCGATCAAATTGTAGCAGCACTACAAGAGAATGGGGCTAGTGTAGAGTACATTGTATTAGACGATGAAGGCCATGGATTCTCTAAAAAAGAAAATGAAATGAAAGTTTATCGTGCTGTACTAGAATTCTTCGATAGATTTATCTAAAACATAAAGAACGCATGTGGTTTTGAAAAAATCATATGCGTTCTTTTGTATTTCAAAATATGGAAAAAATGGTTGACAATATTATACAATGGAATTATATTACTTTTAAACGTAATAAATTTTCTCTTAAAGGTAAAGGGTGGTTTTAGTGGATGATATTAAATTAAATGTTGAATTATTACGACAGCGTGTGCCGAATTTAACGGTTGCCGCTGCCTCTGTTGGTCTGCGTCCTGCAACGGTTTCCAATCTTTGTACAGGAAAAATCCCACTAGGAAGAGCAGAGGTACGTACACTTGTAGCGCTTGCAAAGCTTGCTGACTGTTCTTTAGATGAACTTATTATTCGAAGTAGAGAAGCTGAAATGATTGAGACGGGAATCAAAGTCATTGACTTGTTTGCTCCATTAACTAGGGGTGGGTTAGTTGGCTTTGTTGCAAGACCAGGAATGGGGCAACTAGTGGTGCTTGGGGAAATTTTTCATAGATTAAAGAATAGTGGTAGTGCAACGGTTTTTATTAAACCTAGGGAAATGTCGCTTGGCATAGAAGATGTCATAAACGAAAGCCAATTTGTATGCGAAACATCAAATGAAGCATTTGAGATCATTAACCAGATAGATAAAAAGCAAAATGTCTTTCTTGCAGCAGACCGTCAAACGGTGAATACAGGGGAAATTTACACTTTACTAGACAGACTTTCTGATTCAGCAGTTACTTCAATAACCACATTATTAGTGGATTTAAGGGGAGATGTGGTAGATGAAGTTGAGCCGTACGGACCATTAGAAACTTTATGGCAGTTTGATGCGGAATTAATTTCACGAAAAATTTATCCAGCCATTAATCCGATATATTCAACATCGGTATTACTTGAAGGTGCACACGTAGAAAAAGAACATATGCAAACTCAACAACAGGCAAGAAAACTACTCCGACGATACCGAGAACTTAGATTTTTAGGAAGTTCCTATGGATTTGATAAAATGCCTGCTTCTGATATGGACATCTATAATCGTGGTTTACGATTGGAGGCATATTTGACACAACCATTTCTAACAACAGAATCC
>DASQIV010000060.1:0-2124 GCA_035631415.1 Pseudoneobacillus sp.
GAAGGGTTGAATACCGTGCAACAAGCTACCGTTATTTACCTGATAAAGCAGGGATTTGTTATATTACAGTAGATAAAAAGAATGTACTGAATATGAGTGATGTAACTACCTTAATCAAATGGTATCAGACGGAGCTGGAAATTAAGAATGATTCAGATATACAAATTCCTATCACCAATGAGGAAATTGAAGCGGTAAGAAAAGAAATCAAGGGGATTGTTCCTGAGGATCGTCTACAAGTAATTGCAAGGGGTAGAAAATTATCAGAATATGCGAAGGAGCTTTTGTCAGCGCAGTCATCATTAAGTAAATCAAATTTTATCGTTGTAGCTAATAAGTTTTTATCCACTTCTATAGAGGAAAGCATAGAGAGCAAGGATATCCTATTGAATATTTTAGCTTTGGTGGACAGACGGGTTGGAAAAAAGCGAATGTTAAACATGTCCGAGAAGATGAAGTTAAAGCATCCAATTGTGCAGTATTTTTATGAACTACGGCTAAGTACGTTATTATAATAAATAATTCATCACCTGAAAACCCTTCACTACTTATTGATTTTCTTCGTGTTCAATCACCAGGAGGAGAAATCAATAGCTTATAGGTTTTCTAAATAAGTCCATTAAGGTGTCCTTAAAGGACTTATTTTTTAGTGTATTTCTAACAAGCTAACAACTCCAAAAATAATAAACAGTAACCCCCCATCTTGATAACGTGATCGGCTAAGTTAAGAACCCCACCAGAGCGAATGATAAATCCATTACGCATTATACAAAAAAAAGAGGAATTACTTGAATCCTCCTTTAAATCAATACTACATGTCATTTCTATTGTCGATATATAATGTACCGTTTTTTAGAACTTCAGCATAGAAAACGTCCGAAACTGAATTAATTCCTGATAATTGGAGTTGTTTCTCTAACCAATCCTTACTAAGATTTAGCTTTTCTAGGTTTTTAGTAATAATCTTCCCTTCTGATACAACTTCAGTTGAAATTGGAAATTTTTTAGTATTAGATGGATTCATATTCATATCAGATCTTGTGATTGTTTGTTTAGCCTCTTGTTTCAAGACTGATATGGTCCCATCTGTTTCAAAAATCGCGTAATCAACATCAGAAAGTGAGAAAATATTCTTTTTCCTTAACATACTTTTTAAGGAGTCTATATCAAGACGTACTTTTTGAAGTTCGTCCTCCATAATTTTTCCTTGTTTAATAATTATTATAGGTTCACCAACGATTAATTTACGAACCTTTCTTGATTTTATATCCAGGAAGCCTAGTGCAAGGGTAAAAACACTCCAAGCTACCAAGGCTATCAATCCATTTCGGATACTTAAAGTGGGATCAATTGCAAGAGAGGCACCAATCGTACCAATCGAAATTGCAGAAATAAAGTTAAAAAAGGTCATTTGAGAAATTTCTTTTCTTCCCATAAGTCTGGTTAAAACAAGCAATGTAATAAAGGACAAAGCCAAACGAAGTAACAATACTGGTATTTGCATTAATAAATACTCCTCAAATTAGATGATTAGTAATATTATGCCAAATAAATTTGAAGTTAATGTATTGACGGTAATAATAGTAGTGCGCATTCGAACTACTATTCAATAGAAAATGATATTTTATAATCGGGAATAATTGCTGAAGACCATAAGCCTAATTCCTTTGTAAAAATAAGGAGGATTAGGCTGTTTCATTTCCAATCATTTTCTCTATTTAGTAACCCCGTTAACAGCAAGTGGTAAATCACGCGGCAACTGCTGGTGAAAAAGGTTTTTTGTGGCTGTAAGCATGATAGCAAATGCTAACATTTTGCTAACGCAATCCAGTGAAAAGTAATAAAATTCCGTTTAAGATTTTACAGCCAGAATTTAGAAAAACATAGATATACCGCACTATTTGCACATTATGTTAAAGATATTACACACTCTCACTTTTAGGGGCGGCATGATGTAATAAAACAAAAAGGTCTCTTTCACTTGGGAAGGAGGCCATTTTTGTTTTGTAATTAAAATTAAAGATATCATTAGATTAAAGTATTATAGTCTATACAATTATCTCCTTTCTTCAATATGTTATTACATATAAAGAAAAGGAGCTCATAACATTGGATTGGAACAAC
>DASQIV010000061.1:0-5378 GCA_035631415.1 Pseudoneobacillus sp.
GATGGATATAAGATTCAGGCTTTTAAAGTAGATCCAGCAACAGGGAATACAACAAATGTTTATGGAGATATAGCAGTAAACGTAAATGGCGTTTTGCCTCCAACTGCAACTACCTCTGTTGCATTTTCAGATAATCTGTCAAAGGATGCTGTTTTAAACTCAACATTTTCACAGCAAATTGAAGTAATAGATACAGCAGGTAATCCACAAAAAATTGAAGTTGTTTTTAAAAAGACTAGTGCTACAACTTGGAGTATGACTTCAAATAACTTATCGACAACTTTAACCTTTGATTCTGCGGGTAATTTAGTAGCACCTTCTCCTGCAACATCATGGTCTTTCACACCTACGGGTGGTACTGCTTTAACTATGAACTTAAACTATTCAGGTATTAAACAACTGAGTGGACCAACAACCGCTTTAGTAACACCGGATGGTAACACTGAAGGCTCATTAGAAAGTTTCAATATCGGATCATCTGGTGAGGTTAATGGGGTTTATTCCAATGGCCTTGTCAAAACATTAGGTGTTCTAGCACTGGCAAAATTCAGCAATCCATCTGGATTAACTAAAGCTAGTTCAAATACTTTCCAACAATCGATCAACTCTGGTACTGCTAATATTGATGTAGCTGGTGAAGGTCGCGGTTCCATAGCAGCTGGAACACTGGAGATGTCTAACGTAGACTTGTCCGAAGAATTTACCGAAATGATTACGGCACAACGTGGTTTCCAAGCTAATACTAAAATCATTACTACTTCAGATGAAATCCTTCAAGAGCTAGTAAACTTAAAACGATAGTTTAGGAGGAGGGGTTAGAAGCTAGTTTCTAACCCCGCTAATTAAAGTGATAAAAGTTACTAAATTAAACGGCAAAAAATTCATGTTAAATGCAATTTATTTTGAAACGATTGAGTCCTTTCCGGACACAACGATCACACTAACAAATGGACGGAAATATGTTGTGAAAGAGACAGAAGATGAAGTCCAACAAGCTATTATAAAATTTTATCAAACAGTAAACCTTCTAGGGCAACAGTTGGAGGAAAGTGAAAATGAAAAATAATAAGTTGCTTATGATCATGGTGGTTTTATTAGTTGCAATTGCACTTGTTGGTGCCGTTGCACTTACAGTCGTATTAAAAATGTCCAATGATGGAAAAGAAAAAGAACCAACAATCGAAGAAGTGTTAAAAACCTCAGTGGATGTCGAAGAAGTAACAACCAATTTAGCTAGTGATGATTTTATTCGTATGTCTTTTAAAATTCAAACAGATAGTAAAAAGGCGAAAGAAGAATTAGAAAAACGTGATTTCCAAGTGAAAAATATCATCATACAGGAATTATCAGAAAAAAAGGCTGAAGAACTTCAAGGAAAAGATGGAAAACTAAAATTAGAGCAAGCATTAAAAGAAGATATCAATAGCCTTATGCAAGAAGGTAAAGTTGTGAAAGTGTATATTACTCAATCTCTCCTCCAATAAGAGGTTATGAAGATAAGGAATGAAAGATACTTTCCAACCTATAAACGATTGGATAGCAACTTTTCTTATCTAAAAAAGGATAAAAACTGGAGGTGAGGATATTGTCAGGTGAAGTGTTATCACAAAGTGAAATAGATGCCCTGTTATCAGCATTATCGACAGGGGAAATGGATGCAGATGAGTTAAAAAAAGAGCAGACTGAAAAAAAGGTAAGGACCTACGATTTTAAACGGGCTCTTCGTTTTTCAAAGGATCAAATAAGAAGTTTAACAAGAATCCATGAAAACTTTGCAAGGCTTTTAACAACTTACTTTTCTGCACAACTTAGAACTTATGTGCAAATAAGTGTCGCATCTGCTGACCAAATTCCGTATGAAGAATTTATTCGTTCAATACCAAAAATGACGATTTTAAATGTATTTGAAGTTGCCCCATTAGACGGTAGAATCCTAATGGAAGTAAATCCGAATATTGCTTATGCTATGTTGGACCGGATGCTTGGTGGACGTGGAAGTAGCATGAGTAAAGTGGAAAATTTAACAGAAATTGAAACGAAAATCATGTCAAATACGTTTGAGAGAGCCTTTGAAAACTTAAGGGAAGCCTGGAGTTCAATATATGAAATTGATCCAATGCTAGATGTATTCGAGGTTAATCCACAATTTCTTCAAATGGTTTCGCCAAATGAAACAGTTGTCGTCATTTCCTTAAATACAGCAATCGGAGAAGTAAGTGGGATGATTAACATTTGTATTCCACATGTGGTATTAGAACCAATTATACCTAAACTATCTGTACATTATTGGATGCAGAAAGAAAAGAAAGAAACAAAGCCTCATGAAGTGGAATTGCTTGAGAAACGAATTCAAAATGCAGACGTTGATGTGGTAGTTGAATTAGGTGAATCTGAAATATCGATACAAGATTTTTTAATGTTAGACATTGGTGATGTCATAGAAATAAATCAATTAATAGACCAACCATTAATGATTAAGGTTGGGGATATACCTAAATTTATTGGACAACCAGGAAAAGTTAATAAAAAGCTAGCAGTACAGGTTATAGATACATTGAAGGGAGGAGACGACGATGGTGAGTGATGGCATGCTATCCCAAGATGAAATTGATGCTTTATTAAGAGGTTCTGATCCAGAAGAATTGGAAAAAGAATCAGATGTATTTTTAGTTGAAGATTATTTATCATTAATGGAGCAAGATGCTTTAGGTGAAATAGGAAATATTTCATTTGGAAGTTCTGCAACAGCTTTATCCACGCTTTTGAACCAAAAGGTGGATATTACTACTCCTTCCGTTACAGTTATTCCTAGAGAAAGAATTAATGAAGAATTTCCACATCCATATGTGGCCATTCAAGTTAGTTATACAGAAGGATTTTCGGGAAGTAATTTATTGGTTATACAACAAGGGGATGCTGCTATTATCGCAGATCTTATGCTTGGTGGTGACGGAACAAACCCTGGAAACTTAATGGGAGAGATTCAATTGAGTGCCGTTCAGGAAGCGATGAATCAAATGATGGGTTCTGCGGCCACTTCAATGTCTACCATTTTTAGTAAACGAGTGGATATATCTCCTCCAATGATAGACATACTTGATGTTCAAAATGGAGAAGGAACTCATCGACTCCCAAATGAAGATATGATGGTAAAAATCTCGTTCCGATTAAAGGTTGGAAGTCTAATTGACTCCTCAATTATGCAATTAGTACCATTAGATTTTGCAAAAGGTTTAGTTGAGGAACTAATGAATCCTACACCTTTACCAACACAATCCACTTTACAAGCAGTGGAGGAAACGCCAGTAACTCAAAATACTGCGGAAGCATCAATTGGTAATCATATGAACCAAAATGCTCCCACACCTGTTCAGAATCAACAACAGGAAAATTGGCAACAAGCTTATCCTAATCATCAAGAATATGGATTCCAGACAGCACCACAAAATATGGGCTATCAAAATACACCTCAGCATTTTGGCACAAATATGGGTCATGTGAATCCTCAAAATGTTCAGCCTGCTGTGTTTTCAAATTTTGAAACCTATAGAGGACCCGATGTTGAGCCTAAAAATTTAGATATGCTATTAGATATACCGTTACAGGTAAGTGTTGAGTTAGGTCGTACAAAAAGATCTGTAAAAGAGATACTTGAACTATCCTCTGGTTCTATTATAGAGCTGGATAAATTAGCTGGTGAACCAGTTGATATTCTTGTTAATAATCGTCTAATAGCAAAAGGTGAAGTTGTGGTTATTGATGAGAATTTTGGTGTAAGAGTGACTGATATTATCAGTCAAAGTGATCGAATTAAAAAATTACGTTAAATAGATAGGGGTTAATGGGGAATGGCACATAAAATACTAATTGTTGATGACGCTGCGTTTATGAGAATGATGATCAAAGATATTTTAAGCAAAAATGGATATGAGGTTGTTGGTGAGGCTGCTGATGGTGCTCAAGCAATTGAAAAATATAAAGAAAGTAATCCAGATTTGGTCACAATGGATATCACGATGCCTGAGATGGACGGGATTACAGCACTAAAAGAAATTAAAAAAATCAATCCAAACGCAAAAGTGATCATGTGTTCTGCTATGGGACAGCAAGCAATGGTTATTGATGCAATCCAAGCCGGAGCAAAAGACTTTATTGTTAAACCTTTCCAAGCAGACAGGGTTTTAGAAGCCATTGGAAAAACCCTTGGATAATCCTTATAAAGGGTGTTGAACTAATATATGAGAAAATGGATAAGTAAAATAGTATTACTATTTTTTATTGCTCTGATAGGTCCGCAATCTGCGGCCTATGCAGAGCCAGTAAATAATAGCGTTAAAGATTGCTACGAAAATCCTAAAAACTGTAACCAATCTGAATTAGTTCCAGACACCAAGAAAAATAAAGACACTTCAGTTGAAACAGGTGTCAGTTCAGTAGGAGTTACATTTTTTGATTTTGTAAAAATGATCTTTGCGCTAGTGTTTGTAGTAGCTCTACTATATGGTGTACTTAAGTTTGTAAATAAAAAAAGTAAATCCTTTCAATCAACTCAACTGGTTGAAAATTTAGGTGGTACTAGTCTCGGTTCTAATCGATCTGTTCAAATGATAAAGGTCGGAAATCGAATATTGGTAGTTGGTGTTGGAGAAAGTATCCAATTACTAAAAGAGATTGATGATGAAGAAGAGTATCGTGATATGATTGATGCTTATAACCATAAAATGGAACAGCTTATACAGCCAAGTGATATTGTGACAAAGTTATTGGAAAGAACAAGGCGGGTAAAATCATCCGTAGCAGAAGAAGAGAACCCATTTGCTTCTTTGTTGAAAAAACAATTAACAGATTTATCTAGTGGCAGAAAAAAGCTAATGAAAGAAATGGAGAAGGAAGGTACAGATGAATAATGAATGAATTCATGGAAATCTTTAACAGCAGTTCACCTGAGAATGTTTCAACTTCTGTCAAGCTGCTCCTACTCCTAACCGTTCTTTCGATTGCTCCAAGCATTTTAATATTATTGACCAGTTTTACAAGGATCGTTATTGTTCTTTCCTTTGTCAGAACAGCTCTTGCAACTCAGCAAATGCCTCCTAATCAAGTTATTATTGGATTATCATTATTTTTAACATTTTTTATCATGGCTCCGACTTTTCAAGAAGTAAATAAAGAGGCATTAACCCCTTTATTTAATGAAGAAATTAATCTTGAACAAGCCTATGAAAAGGCTGCTACTCCTTTTAAGGAATTTATGAGTGCTCATACCAGGCAAAAAGATTTGGCTCTTTTTTTGGAATATGCACAGGTAGATAGACCAGAAAAAATCGAGGATATTCCTCTAACGGCACTTGTTCCTGCATATGCAATTAGCGAAATAA
>DASQIV010000062.1:0-5591 GCA_035631415.1 Pseudoneobacillus sp.
TAAAAGGAAAAATAAAACAACTAGAACGATTGTAACGCGTTGTAAAACAAGGTCCAGTCCTCGAGCCTTTTGTTTACCGAATAATTGCTCCGCTCCACCAGAAATTGCTCCAGAAAGTCCTGCGCTTTTTCCTGATTGTAAAAGAACTGTTGCAATCAAACTAATACTTACAATAACTAATAATACGACTAAAACTGCGTGCATGAAAGCCACCACCTGAAAAACGTACATTTTGCATTAGTACTAATTTATCATAAATTCCCAAAGTGGACAATAGCAGAGTAAAGGCAAATAGTGGACAACCCTATTTAAAAGAAGTCTAACCTGTTGATAACTAGCGAAATGAGCAAAATATGATTTTTTTTCAATAAAAATCCTGTGGGTATCTCACTTTTTATGTAGATATGTAGATAAGTATGGGGATACAATCTGTAATTTTTTAAGTAACACTCCTCATAACTATAAAAAACTGTGGATAGAGGGCGTGTTTTTTTAAAAAAAATGAGTTATCGGTCTAATAGTATGGGAAATCCGACTTTCGAGAGCAGAGATCCGACTTTCGAGACCAGTTATCCGACTTTTTAAGGGATGTTTCCGACTTTGTCACAATTTCAGCGCTTCACCCACCGAACTATCCTATTAAAAAAAGAAAGTGGCAACCATTGCTGCCACCCCCTTCAAAAGAATTACTTATTATTTAAGTTGTAGAAAGATTTGCGGCCATTGAATTGAGCCGTTTCACCTAATTGGTCTTCAATACGTAATAATTGATTGTACTTTGCTACACGGTCTGTACGAGAAGGTGCACCAGTTTTGATTTGGCCAGCATTTGTTGCAACAGCGATATCAGCGATTGTGTTATCTTCTGTTTCACCAGAACGGTGAGAGATAACAGCCGTGTAACCTGCGCGCTTCGCCATTTCAATTGCATCAAATGTTTCTGTTAATGTACCGATTTGGTTTACTTTGATTAAAATAGAGTTACCAATTCCTTGCTCGATACCTTGGGAAAGCTTTTGTGTGTTTGTAACGAATAAATCGTCACCCACTAATTGAACTTTTTTACCAAGACGTTCTGTTAAAAGCTTGTGACCTTTCCAGTCATTTTCGTCTAATCCATCTTCAATAGAGATGATTGGATATTTAGAAGCAAGCTCCTCATACCAATCCACCATTTCTTCAGATGTTTTAACAACACCTTCACCAGCTAAATGGTATTTGCCATCTTCTTTGTTATAGAACTCTGAAGATGCAGCGTCCATTGCGATCATTACTTGTTCACCTGGCTTGTAACCAGCTTTTTCAATTGCTTCGATAATAGTCGTGATAGCCTCTTCGTTTGAACCAAGGTTTGGAGCGAATCCACCTTCGTCACCTACAGCTGTGTTTAAGCCTTTGCCTTTTAATACAGACTTTAAGCTGTGGAAAATTTCTGCGCCCATACGAAGAGCTTCTTTAAAGCTTTCAGCTCCAACAGGCATAACCATGAATTCTTGAATATCTACGTTATTGTCCGCATGAGCTCCACCGTTAACGATGTTCATCATTGGAACAGGAAGCTGCTTGGAGTTGAATCCACCAAGGTATTGGTATAAAGGAATATCAAGATAATTAGCAGCAGCATGAGCAGCAGCCATGGATACACCAAGGATTGCGTTAGCACCTAATTTACCTTTATTTTCAGTTCCGTCTAATTCAATAAGAGCCTTATCAAGAGAAACTTGATCTAAAACGCTGAATTCTTCGCCCACTAAATACGGCGCGATAATTTCGTTCACATTGTCAACTGCCTTTAAAACACCTTTACCAAGGTAACGGCTATTGTCTCCGTCACGAAGTTCTACTGCTTCGTATTCCCCAGTAGATGCTCCACTTGGAACCATTGCGCGTCCAAACGCACCTGATTCTGTAAATACTTCTACTTCAATAGTTGGGTTACCACGAGAATCTAATACTTCGCGTGCATATACGTCTACGATAAATGGCATGAAAAATCTCTCCTTAAAATGGCTTATTTTTTATAAAAATGATTATTTCTGAATTAATGAAGTACCTGTCATTTCAGTTGGCTTTGCTACATTTAATAAATCTAGCACAGTTGGAGCTAAATCTCCAAGAATTCCATCCTCACGTAAATGGACACCCTCTTTTGTGACAATCACTGGTACCGGGTTTGTTGTATGTGCTGTCATCGGTTGATCATCTAACGTTACAACTTCATCAGCATTTCCATGGTCAGCTGTTATAATCGCAGCTCCACCCTTTGATAAGATTAAATCAACAATACGACCTAAACACCCATCTACCGTTTCAATCGCTTTGATAGTTGGCTCAAGCATTCCTGAATGTCCTACAATATCAGGATTAGCAAAGTTTAAAATAATCGCATCAAAATTGTCTGCCTCAATTTCCTTCACAAGAGCATCTGTTACTTCATATGCGCTCATTTCTGGCTGTAAATCGTATGTAGCTACTTTTGGTGAATTAATTAAAATTCGTTGTTCACCTGGGAATTCAGCTTCACGACCACCACTCATAAAAAAGGTTACATGCGGATATTTTTCAGTTTCGGCAATTCGAAGCTGCTTTAAACCATTTTGTGATAAAACCTCTCCAAGTGTATTATCAAGGTTTGTTGGTTTAAATGCCACATAACCATCAACCGTTTCACTAAAATGAGTTAAACACACGAAATGTAAATGCTTCGGATGTTTTGGTCCGCGATCAAACGAACGAAAATCCTCATTCGTAAATGTGTTTGATATTTGAATCGCGCGGTCAGGACGGAAATTATAGAAAATCACCGCATCATTTTCGCTAATGGTTGCAACTGGTTGCCCATCTTCCTTCGTTATTACGGATGGAAGAACGAATTCATCATGGATTCCATTTTTATAGGAGTCTTCGACAACTTGCATCGGCTCCGTATAAGAAGGGCCTTCGCCATAAACCATGGAACGATAAGACTTTTCAACACGTTCCCAGCGCTTATCTCGATCCATCGAGTAATAGCGCCCAGAAATGGTAGCAAACTCCCCTACACCATACTCCTTCATTTTCTCCAATGTTTGCTCAATATATTTTTCTGCCGTTTTTGGACCAACATCACGACCATCTAAAAAGGCATGAACATATACATTTTTAACACCTTCTTCAGCTGCTAGCTTTAAAAGGGAAAACATATGGTTGATATGGCTATGGACGCCACCATCCGAAAGAAGACCGAACAAATGAAGGTTCGTTCCATTTTTCTTCACGTGATCCATCGCTGCACAAATCGTTTCGTTTTTTTCAAATTCACCTTCACGAATCGCTACATTCACGCGTGTTAAGCTTTGGTAAACGATACGACCTGCTCCAATATTTAAATGACCAACTTCAGAATTCCCCATTTGTCCTTCAGGTAACCCAACCGCTTCCCCAGAAGCGATTAGGTGTGAATGAGGATAACTTTTCCAAAAACGATCAAAGTTTGGCTTTTTCGCTTGAGCAACAGCATTTCCTTTCACTTCGTCACGACAAGCAAAACCATCTAAGATGATTAATGCAACTGGAGACTTACTCATTGTACTCCTGCCTCCAATAATTGAAGGAATGAAGAAGCTTCAAGGCTTGCGCCTCCTACAAGTGCTCCATCGATATCCGGTTGTGCCATGTATTCGCCAATATTGGATGGTTTTACACTGCCACCATATTGGATGCGAACTGCATTCGCAACTTCTTGGGAAAATTGCTCTGCAACCACCTGACGAATGTGTGCACATACTTCATTAGCATCAGCTGATGAAGAAGATTTTCCAGTACCGATCGCCCAAATAGGCTCATATGCAATAACTGTTTGTTTTGCTTGCTCTTCTGATAATCCAGTGAACGCGATTTTCACTTGATTACCAACAAACTCGTTCGTTTGACCCGCTTCACGTTGCTCTAGTGTTTCACCACAGCAAACAATTGGAGTTAATTGGTGTTTGAACGCAGCTAAAGTCTTTTTGTTCACTGCTTCATCTGTTTCGTTAAACATTTCACGACGCTCTGAATGTCCTAAAATCACATATTGAACACCTAAGTCATTTAAGGCAACTGGGCTAACTTCACCCGTAAAAGCACCACTTTCTTCAAAATGCATGTTTTGAGCACCAATTTCAACATCTGAACCTTTTGTTGCTGAAACAAGGCTTTCTAAGAAGAGGGCTGGAGCACAAATAACTGATTCTACTTTATCTTTAGAAGGAACTTGGCCTTTAACTTCCTCGACAAAGCTTTTTGCTTCAGATAGTGTTTTGTGCATTTTCCAGTTCCCTGCAATAATTGGTTTGCGCATCTAGGTTCATCCTTTCTGCTTTCCTATTTAAAACTTTTTAGAATCCGAGTAGCTTCCTCAAATCCTATTTTCAAAAGCGAGTGCCGCTGTACTATTTTCATCAAGTGCGGCTGGTATTTTTTTAAAAAAAGTGCAATTGTCGCAAACGTGCGACATTTCAAATCTTATTTATCGTTTAAAGCTACAACACCCGGAAGTACTTTACCCTCCATAAACTCTAGAGAAGCACCACCACCAGTTGAAATGTGACTCATTTTATCAGCAAGATTGAATTTTTCAACGGCTGCTGCAGAATCTCCACCACCAATGACTGAATATGTATCATTCGCTTCCGCTAACGCATTGGCTACTTCTTTTGTTCCATTTGCAAATGCATCAAATTCAAATACACCCATCGGTCCGTTCCAAATCACTAGCTTTGAATTTTGAATAACATCTTTATAAATTTCAGCTGTTTTTGGACCGATATCTAGCGCTTCCAAATCTGATGGAATAGCTGAGATATCAACCGTTTTCGTGTTAGCTGTTGGTGAGAAATCGTCTGCCACGACTGCATCTACAGGCATATAGAAGTTTACACCTTTAGCTTTCGCTTTTTCCATAAAGGATTTTGCTAAATCAATTTTATCCTCTTCTAAAAGAGATTTACCGATTTCATGACCATTTGCTTTTACAAATGTATAAGCAAGACCTCCACCGATAATTAAGTTATCTACCTTTTCAAGTAAGTTATCGATTACACCAATTTTATCTTTAACTTTTGCTCCACCGATAATCGCTGTGAATGGTCTTTCAGGATTTGAAAGGGCTTTTCCAAGTACTTCAAGCTCCTTTTCCATTAAAAAACCACAAACGGCTGGTAAGTGGTGGGCAATGCCTTCTGTTGATGCATGCGCGCGATGTGCAGCACCAAAAGCATCATTTACATAAATATCTGCAAGTGCTGCAAAGGATTGAGCTAATTCCGGATCATTCTTTTCTTCACCAGGATAGAAACGAACGTTTTCAAGAAGAAGCACTTCCCCATCATTCATAGAGTTAATCAATGCCGCCACTTTTTCACCGTATGCTTCATCTGCTTTTTTTACATCCTTGCCTAAAAGCTCGGATAATCTGCCAGCAACTGGTGTTAAACGCATCTCTTCATTTACTTTTCCTTTTGGACGTCCTAAATGACTAGCAAGAATCACTTTTGCGCCTTGGTCCATTAAATATTGAATCGTCGGTAAAGCAGCGCGAATTCTTGTATCATCCGACACTTTGCCATCCT
>DASQIV010000063.1:0-2891 GCA_035631415.1 Pseudoneobacillus sp.
ATCCGTTTCACGATGGGACTGTGGGAGAACAGCAGAACTCTTACTTTGAAAACTTTCCTTCTTTTGATTTAAAGTTTGTCTTGCTGCTTCAAATCTACCAGTTCGTAAAAAGATCCTTGCTTCTAGATTACTGTCTAGAAAAGAAACTTGTTGAGATTTAGCTCTATTTAGCCATTTTTCCGATTTGACCGTTTTTCCAGAGTTTAATAGATTTTCAGCTAATAAATGATACAATTTCCCTGCTTCTTCACTTGAGTTTTCCAAACTCGACTCTCTCAATTTAATTGCTTCATATAATAATCTTTCTGCACGGTGCGGTTGAATTGTATCAAGATAGATATTGGCTCTACCTTCTAACACCCAGCTCATACCTAATAAATTTTTCTTTTTTTCATAAAGAATATATGCTTTTTGAAAACATTCTTCAGCTTCAGAATATTGGGACCGATACCGATGTACTTCCCCTTGTAAATACCAAAGATACTCATATCGTCCTTTATCCGCATCCGGTATTTTTGAAAGGTGCTCAAGTAAGCTTTCTAATTTCCCAGATTCCAGCATGGCCTTACCCTTTTCTTGAAGAATAGATGCGATAGCAGAGGATTGATTGATTTTTTTATAATGAATAAGTGCCGCTTCCCACATACCCCTTTTTTCAAAAAGTCTTGCACTTTTTTCATGTAATATCTGAAATTGTCCAGGTTGATTGTCCTTTAATTGCTTTTCTAAAAATTCCTTAAAAAGGGCATGGAAACGATATTGCTTATCACCAATTTTTTGTATAAATAAATTTCTTTCAATTAACTGATCCAGCAATGCAGATGCACCAACAATTCCAACAATTTCATTACATATTTCCTCAGTAAGTTCTTCTAATATACAAGTTTGTTCTAAAAATTG
This sequence comes from Pseudoneobacillus sp., assembly GCA_035631415.1. Lineage (GTDB taxonomy): Bacteria > Bacillota > Bacilli > Bacillales > Cytobacillaceae > Pseudoneobacillus. The sequence goes on from DASQIV010000063.1 coordinate 901, forward strand.
TTGTATAAGTAATGGCTGCTTTGAAAATACTTCCATCGCTAAATATTGAAATAAATCAGTTAAGGAGGAATGCTCGTCTATACCAATTAAGTTTTGATGGAGAGGGCCCTGTTGCGCAATCATACATAAAGCTATGACCCAACCTTCTGTCAGCTTATAAATTCTTTCCATGTCTGAAGCAGATAATTCTATTCCATAATTATCTATTAAAAGTAATTCCATTTCATCCATAGATAAAATTAAATCTTCTTTTGTCATTTCTAATAAATGTCCAGTTACTTTCATTTTTGTTAACTGCTTCCAAGCAGGTCGGCTTCTACTAGAAATAACTAAATGGATATGTGATGGAATATGTTCAAGAAATATTTCCATCCACCGGTTCACTGTATAGGAGTGTTCAATTTGATGAAAATCATCCAAAATCACTGTAATATCTTCTTGAATGTTGAAAAGTTCATTAATAAATAGAGAACAAAGAAGATTGATTTCTTCTTCACGAATATAACGATCCAATTGGTCAATAAATGATAACAATTCCATTCCAAACTCCGGATGAATACCACGAATAGAGTAGGTTAAATAAGTTAAAAACGGAAGGATATCATCATCCATGGCTGAAATAGAATACCAACATCCAACCTGTTGTTCATCAGTAATAAACAATGAAAGCGCTGTACTTTTTCCGTAGCCAGCACCCGAATGTATAAGTGTTAATGGGTATTCATGTATTTTTTTTAGCTTTTTTGTAAGTTTGGCTCTTCGAAGAAAATCATCTTTAACGGCAGGCACAATGAGTTTAGTTTTGATTATTGGTATCTTCAAATATGTAGCCTCCCTACATTCCACTTTTTATAATATTTACACTATTTTACCATATTTACATTTAAAAAAAGAACTCGTTCAAAGAGGTACAGTACAAAATTTTGTCTGCTGCTCTTTTTGAAGAGTTCTTTCCACCTAATGGTTTACTTATTTATATGTATAAAACTAAGAACACCTTTTAGAAAGAAGATCATACTAACAAACCAAATGACTCCAGTTATTCCCATTCCTAAAGAAAAATTTTCAGATGCCATTGGTCCAGAAATATCATATCCTAAAGTTGTTAAGCCAAAAAATACGGCGATCGAAAAAATAATAAGATAGCAAATGAACCAAGTTAATCCAATTCGAAAAGGCTTATATTTTTTCCAAAGTATTAATAAATATATTAGAGAAAGAATAGAGATTATTAAATAACCTCCTGTTAATAATGGAAGCGTTTCTTCTTCCATAGGAATTCTCAAAATATCATCACTCCTAGCAAAAATGAATATTAGCTAATTACTAAAACTAAAGCTTATATTCAGCTAATTGTTCTCCCCAAGGAGCAACTTCCGTTTCCACGAATCCTGCTTTTTTGTATGTGTATCGCGCTCCTTTATTTTCAGGATGATATCCTATCATGATTATTGGTATATTCGAAGCGTTTTCTAGCTTTATATACTCAATAACTCTCTGTATAGCCTGATGACCATAACCTTTTCCTTGATGCTTGGTATCTACCATCAATCGATAAATCCAATAATTCCCATCATCGGGGTCAATACCGAACATTGTAAAGCCTACCATCACATTTTCTAAATATATCCCCATCGCTTGAAAATTATTTAGAAATTGAACTTCAGCTATTGAATACAAATTAGATGCCATAAATGCTTCTTGTTCCTTATTAACCTTTAATTCAATGGCATCATGCCAATTCTCTCTATTTATCGGCTTAATTGTTATCTTCAAAGAATTATCCTCCAATTAATTTAATTTCAACTGTATTCTCTGTTAACGCGGAGACTTCTACCCTTTCCGAATTTTCACCGCGTAAGGATACTTTTGATGAATAAAGTTCCCTTCAATGAGCCCAGATACTACGACTTTTAATGGATGAATGGTTGCCTTACTTTGAGTAGGATACCAAGGTCTTCCTTCCTTTACAATGACTAAAACACCTGATT